>MAXM01000064.1 GCA_001751015.1 Desulfobacterales bacterium C00003106 | reverse complement strand
ACCCAAATCCATGCGCCTACTTGGGAAAGTTATTTCGTCCCCATTTCAAATCTTGAAAGGTTATGATATCTGATGGATTTGATTTTACGCAGGCAGGCTGTTTTTAGAAACTTCTTGAATTGATTGAGGCTTATTGATAAAGACTCAATAGATCTGTCTCTGAAACCAGACACTCTACAGTTTTTTACCACTATGAAAGACTGTTTACATAAGGATCATGGCCGTAAGAACAGCTCTCAGGCGCATGCTCACGAGTCAGGGGCTTCTCGTGTTCGTGGTCACGTGGATATTGCTGACACCACCGGCTCCAGGCTTCTATTAACGCTGGCATTTAATTTCATAATCCCTGTGGCCCAGGTCATTGGGGGGAGTTATGCCAACAGCATGGCCCTCATCTCTGATGCTACCCACAATTTCAGTGATTTTACGGCCATTCTGATTGCCTATTTTGCTTATCGTATCGGTCAACAAGGCGCTTCAGCCCGAAACACTTTTGGCTACCGGCGAGCGGAAATTCTGGCCGCGCTGATCAACGCCATGATTCTCCTGGGAGCCGCCATTTTCATCGTTTATGAATCCCTT
Source organism: Desulfobacterales bacterium C00003106 (assembly GCA_001751015.1). Taxonomy (GTDB): domain Bacteria; phylum Desulfobacterota; class Desulfobacteria; order Desulfobacterales. The sequence continues at coordinate 16,493 of MAXM01000064.1, read as the reverse complement.
GGACGCTTCCGTCATCCGGGAGTTGTCTCCGGACAGATCGTCATGTGGATGGCCGGCATCGGTGTTTTGGGAAATGGTCTGTCTGCCTGGCTGCTCCATCGGGATGCCAAGCACAGTCTGAACGTGAGAGGCGCTTTTGTTCACATGCTGGGAGATCTGTTGACCTCTGTCGTGGTGCTGGTCAATGGCGCAATTCTGATATTTAAACCCTGGTACTGGCTGGACCCCTTGCTTTCAATCCTTATTGTTCTTTTTATCCTGAAAAACTCCTGGTCTATCCTGAAAGAGGCCGGCATGATTCTGATGAATGCTACTCCAAGAGGCCTTGACATTGCAGTGATCAAGGATTCTTTAGAGCAAATTCCCGGTGTTTGCGGTATACACCATATTCATACTTGGGATGTAAGTTCTTCCAGCAGAGCCTTTTCCTGCCACGTGGTGGTCGCTGACCAGTTCCTGAGCGAGACGGAGACGCTCGCCGGCGCCATCCGTCACAATCTCTTTCATCGCTTTGGGATCGATGACCCGGTCCTCCAGTTCGAGACCCCACAATCTGGAAACGGAAGCCTGCTCTGTGAGATATCGTCCAGGGGGACGGAGCGGACCTGATATTCAATGAGAGATTCAACGAGGGTCTTCTCTAAAGAAGGAAAAAATGTTTAGAAGCCTTATTATGATAATCAAAAAGTTGAATAAGGGCTTAGCGATAGGGGTTGTGTGTGTGCCTGCTTGTTGCTGCAAGCTATTTTGATGCTTTTGGGATTTGAGATCGGGCAAAGGTGGCCTTAAGCTCAATGGATATGTGAATAAAAATATCACCACAGATAAGGTCTCGGAATAATGTTACACACGTAAAATTGACAGGATAAAAAAGGGGGGGGCAGAAGATGGCCGGAAAGTAGGAGGAATTTCAGAAGGTATCAGAATCTTGAGCTGCTATTTGATCGTCAAATGATCGAGTCGGCAAAGGATGCTGACTCGATCACTTGACTGTTTGGATTATGCCTTGAGGTTGGCCGGTATGTCCATTGCTTCTATCAGCAGCTCACTGAAGAACTTCACGTGCATTCCAAGCTTGAAAGTATCAACGATATCCTCTATGCCGCTGTGGCAGTTATGGCATGGCGTGACAACCGTATGCGCACCTGTTCTCTTGAGCTGTTCGGCCTTTATCCTGTTTCCTTCAACCCTTTTTTTCTTCCAGGGCGGTCCACAATTGATGACCCCGCCGCCGGCATTGCAGCAGTAATTGAATCTCTTGTTCGGGGAGACGTCGACAAAATCCTCGCAGACCGCGTTCATGATGTAGCGAAGTTTGTCACCCAGGCCCCTGTTTCTTACGACATTGCAGGGATCCTGTACAGTCACGGGTCCTTCGATCTTCTTGGCTATCTTGATACGGCCGGTTCGAAGGAGCTCTTCGTAGAACTCTATGGCATGGATAAGCGGTATCGGAGGGCTCATCCATCCTAACCAGGTAGGACCGTCATACTCCGCGCCCCTGAAGGCGTGTCCGCATTCACCCATGACAATCTTTTTTACCTTGAGCCTTTGAGCGGTTTCATGATGGAGCCTTTCCACCCTAGCCATTACCTCAAAGTCTCCTGAGTACATGGCCATGTTGCTGTTGTCCCAGCCTGCATAGGCGGGCATGGTCCAGTCCTGGTCGGCTACCTTCATGATCACCGAAATATTACCGAGCAGTTGCGCCAGGAACTTGGGCTCCGGCCCGATAACCGAGTACATGATCTCCGCGCCCTCCTTTTCAAGAGGGATCCTGGAGGTCGGCACGTATCCCTGCGCCTCTTCTTCCTGCCACTGAAGGGTATCAATCCACTCGTCAGGCTTTACCCACATCTGATTCATGGTGGCGGCATGGCTGTGAACCGTATCCTGAAGGTAGAGCGGGACCATATCAAGTCTCGCGCATATCCGGCGGACCATCAGGAGCATGTACGCAATATCGATTCCAAACGGACAGTACATGCCGCAACGCCTGCACACGCTGCATTCGGTAAAGGAGATTACAGCGGCTCTCTTAATAAATTCTGCATCAACCTTCCCCTTTTTTTCGATCATTGGCCATATAGTGTCCTTGACTTTTGTAACCGGGGCATAGCTTACATCCCTGTCATTGGATATATACCATTGACATGCCTCAGCACACAGGCCGCAGTGGATACAGGTATTGAGATAGGTCCAGAGACGACCTGCGGTCTCGTTGTCAATGACGTCATTGACAACTTTTTCTATCCGTTCCGGGGTGAGTTTCTTAACGCCCTCATCAATGGCATAATCTTCTACCAGATCTCTCTTAACTACAGTGGGTTTCATGATATATTTTCCTTAAGCTTTGCTTTTTTGTATGATCAGTCTGTGACTTCAATCTCTACCAGTCCTTTGAGTGCCTTACAAGCCCGGATTCACTGCCGTAATACGTCCTCGTGAAAGCAAAGAAGAGCATGTGGCTCAACCTGGTAAAAGGTATGGCGATCAGCATGATCTCGCCGGCGAGGATGTGAATTATCAGCATTGTCTTGTAGGCAAACAACTGGTGGTAGGCAACAAAGCCTGTTATGAACGGGAGAACGGTAATGGCCAACAGGATATAGTCGGAGCTGTCAGTAACGTTTTTTACGACCGGATCAGACAACCTCCTGTACAGGAAAAACGCGGCGCCCGCAATGACTACGACTGTCATCCAGTCTACAAGTGTTTCCGACAATGTCCACCAGGATATATTCCATGATTCTTGTATCAGCATAACGTGGCCCAGAAGAAGCAAAGGCCCTATAACGAGACAGATATGAAAGGCAAAGGTCACGACCGTAAAGATGGGCCGTCGCCTCATATACTGATTGTTAAAAGGTATCAGCCAATGGACAAGCGAAGCAAGGCTGTGTTTCCACGACATGTGAGAAAATACGATCTTGTCCTTTTTGGCACCTTTGAGCATATAGGCTATTCTGTATATACTGCCTGCGAAAAAGATTATGAAAGCAATTAATGCAAGAGGCCCGCGTACGAATTCATACATCTCTTTTCCCCCCTTTTGATATTGTTGAGTATGGTTCTTTGTGCATTCCGTTCATTACATGGCTGCCGATGCAACTACCCGACGGTAATACTTGCCGTCTTCTATTCCGCGTATCAGCACATCGGCGCCATTCGTTGACAGAATGGGATCCCAGAGCATGTCGTACGCGCCGGTTGCGATCTTTCCATTGACCGCTATATAAAACTTGCCGTTTTTTTCGATCTTGTAGAACATCTTGTCGCCATCCGGGCTGAATACCGGGGGCCAGATATTATCACACGGATCTCCGATCACCTTTCCGTCTGCGACCATAAACCACTTTCCGCTGTCTCGTGCAATGGCGACTGCTGTCACGCCCTGAGAATCGAAACATGGGGGCAAGACGCATTCTCCAAATGTACAGCTCCACGGCTTATCATCTACAGCCACGGTCCACTTGGCAAAGGATGTGGCGACTACCGCAGCAATCTTTGTGCCATCTACATTATATCTTGGATTAAGAATATTTACATACCCTCTGTCCCAGACGATTCTTCCGTTTGTAGCGAGATACCATTTGCCGCCCTGCCTCACAGGCGCGGTTACTTCGTCATTCTTTTTAGGATGGAACATGGGTTCCCATGTGCAACTGTACATCTCGCTCCACGGGACCCCATTGACGAGGATAGTATGGTCGGTAATAGCCGCCCTGTGTTCTGCGGCAACCGTGCTGCCGTCGTCACTCACAGCGACTCCGTACAGATTCACATAGTTGTTTTCCCATGGCTTGCCGTTTACTACGATAGACCATGTCCCTTTGTAGTACGTATCAACATCGGCCTGTCCAAGAGGGACTGTCTGGGCAATCGCGGCTACGGTTTGTGCATCAGGGGTCATGACGAAACTTGAGATGCTCTGCAGCTCTGTGGGACATTCCCAGGTAGTACCATTTGTTACGATTCCAAATATATCGTCCTGCTTGACGGTCGCCACAATTAACTTGCCGTCAGCGCTGAACTTGGGATCCCATATATATTCGTACGCTGTTTCCCATGGCTCGCCGTCCACAGTCATTGTCCATTCCATGTCCCTTGAAGACATAACAGAGACACGTCCGTCCGGCGTGAATCTGCAGCTCCACAGTTTTTCAAACGGCTCTTCCCACGTCTCACCATTGACGCATACGCTGTATTCCCCTTCCCCCTGTTTCACAATAGAGGCTATCTTCTCACCGTCAGGACTCACATAAGGTTCCTGGACGTCTTCAAACTGGTTTGGCCAGCCTGTGGTGTCGGCAACCATCTTTTCCTTAGTGTTCCAGTCCCACTTTTGAATATTAACCATTTCCCCTCCTCTTTAGTTGTGTGCTTGCTCCGGTCCGATATCTTTTTAGCCCATGAGGCATTAACTTTCGTATACCTGCCAGCCAGCCATTCTCTTCTTTCCCGTGCAACAGAAATCAAATGTAACCTTAGTTGATTTTTCGAGAAACGTCAAGGCAAAAAAGCATGTGGCGGAGTTGTTGAACAGACCCTATTTATGTGGCAATAGCGCTGCTTTTCTTGAACCGCATGTTTTGATTCGTTATGTATTCCGTATTTCGTGCATACATTCGGATGCGTTTTAAGAGAGCAGGGTTCCTATGTATGAATTTGTTAGAGGACCGTTTCTAATAATACCGCTCCATGGATGGTCATATTGAAAGCTGACCATCCGTTCCTTAGGGTTCTACTCTCCCAAATTTTTACTTTCCAATTTCAACTTTCAAGCCGTGTACGGCTACAATTTAGGATTGCTTTTCATTTCCTGTTTTACTATGTTGTAGATAGTGTACATCGGGTTTGCACGCCAACAGGAATCAGGGGGTTTCGTTAAGGAGGACTCTTATGAAGAAAGCAGGTGTTGTTTTACTGATCATGGGTCTTGTCGGTATCCCGTTTTCTGCTTGCGCCGTTGAATTAGGGGTTCGGGGATGGTACTGGTTTCCGGATTTGGACGGTCATGTCAGGGCGGATGCAGGAGGTATTACAGGCACGATGCTTGATCTAAAGGACGACCTGGGCATGACCGATGAAGATTACCCCATCATTGAAGCATTTGTGGGAATCGGGCGTCACCATATAAGCCTGTCAGGAATGCTGGCAGACTATTCCGGTGAAAAGAACGTATCGGAAATCGTCTTCAATGGCGAAACGTTCAGGGGTGATATCAAATCCACCCTGAAATATGATATGATAGATCTTGCATATCAGTATGACGTTGTTGATTTTGAAAATACCCTTGCCGGCTTTTCGATAGGGATTATTGGCAAGATAAAGTATATTGACGGGGACGTGGAGTTAAGATCGGATGCCCAGTCCCTTTCCGAAAAAGAGAGCTTTCAGGCCCCTGTTCCCATGATCGGCCTGGGCCTTCATGTCGGTCTTATCGCCGACATACTCGAAGCGACCATAAAGGCGACCGGCATCGGATATTCGGATGCGACCATCTATGACGCCATGGCGGATGTTTCATTCACACCGTTTCCGTTTCTTGATATCCATGGCGGTTATCGCATAATCGATTTTGATGTCGAGGTTGACGATGTTGAGCTGAAACATACGATGTCGGGTCCATACGTCGCAGTGACGGTCGGCTTCTAATTTGGTCGAGTTGTCGAGTTTTTCACTGCCGGGAACTGAGTTTCTGATGCGTTCTTTACTCAAAGGAAAAGAGATAGTGCTGGGTGTATGCGGCGGGATCGCGGCATACAAGAGCGTGGAACTCTTGCGCCTTCTTATAAAAGACGGAGCAGGGGTTCGCGTTGTGATGACCAGGGCGGCCACAGCCTTTGTAGCGCCCATGACCTTTGAGGCGCTTTCAGCAAGACCTGTCATGACAAGTCTCTTTGAGGACGCGGGAGGTGAGATCAGGCACATCTCATGGGCGAGAGAGGCGGATGCGGTCGTGATCGCCCCTGCCACTGCCGATATCATAGCCAGAATGGCCCACGGATTCGCTGATGATCCCCTTACCACAATGATTCTTGCGGTTGACGCACCTGTGTTGATTGCGCCTTCGATGAATCCTCGAATGTATCAAAACCCTGTAACCCGGGAGAATCTGCGGAGCCTTAAGGGATTCGGCTTTCACGTGATGGAGCCTGAAAGCGGACCTGTAGCGTGCGGCGACGAAGGGACAGGGCGCCTTCCCGGGCCGGAAACCATTTGTGAACATGTAAGAAGGCTGGTCTTGCCCCGGGATCTGGCGGGTGAATCTTTGCTGATAACCGCAGGCCCGACACAGGAGCCGATCGATCCGGTGAGGTTTCTGAGCAACCCGTCTTCAGGAAAGATGGGATATGCCCTGGCCAGAGCGGCGCGCAGAAGAGGCGCGGATGTGGTCTTGATCAGCGGCCCTGTATCTATTGACGCCCCCATTGATGTCGGGCTGATTCGAGTCCGCACGGCGCAAGAGATGAAAGAGGCGGTCTTGTCCCGCTTTGATTCTGCTTCGATAATCATAAAAGCCGCTGCGGTTTCAGACTACAGGCCGGTTAACGTCTCGGACCATAAGATAAAAAAGGCCGATGAGACTCTTGCGTTAGAGCTTTCAAGAACCCCGGATATATTGCGGCGTTTGGGCGAGATCAAGGGTGATCGTCTTCTCGTGGGGTTTGCCGCAGAGACCGAAGATCTTGTAAAAAACGCAGCGACGAAGCTGAAAGAAAAGAACCTTGATCTGATTGTGGCAAATAACGTTCAAATGTCTGATTCGGGATTTGGCGTCGATACTAATCGAGTCACCCTGATTTTCGCAGATGCCAGGCAGGAATCGCTTTCCTTGATGTCGAAGGATGACCTGGCCGATCTTATCCTGGACAGGGTGAAAGGAATCAGGGGTTCCAAATGAAAATTACCTGGCTTGGACATTCCGGATTTATTTGGGAGTCGGAAGGCGTCCGGATCCTGATTGATCCATTCCTTTCGGGAAATCACTTTACAGAAACTGTTCCTAACGCCAGCTTGACCACGGTGTCCATCCTGTCTACAAAATGAAACCGGAGACTCTTGACAACGTCTCTGGGAACATCTTCCAGGTCTTTCTTGTTCCATTTGGGTATGATGACTTGCTTGATTCCTCTTCGATGCGCAGCCAGGACCTTTTCCTTGACCCCTCCAACCGGCAGCACCTGTCCCCTCAGGGTGATCTCCCCTGTCATGGCCATATCCGCAATAACAGGTTTCTGCTTCAGCATGGACATGAGAGCTGTGAGCATGGCGACTCCGGCAGAAGGACCGTCCTTGGGAATCGCGCCTGCAGGCACATGGATATGTATGTCGTGATTATCAAAAAAATCCTCCTGCACCCCTAATGCCTTTGCGTTGCTTCGTATGTAGCTGAGCGCCGCGGTGGCGGATTCCTTCATCACGTCTCCGAGCTGCCCCGTCAGGGTCAACTCGTGTTTTCCCTTCATTTCGGTGGCCTCTATGAAAAGGAGTTCGCCGCCCGCCGGTGTCCATGCCATGCCTGTGACTACGCCCGGTGTCGCCGTCCTGATTCCCGTCTCGGAAAAAAAGCGAACAGGTCCTATGAATTTATGAATATCGTTCACTTTGATATGAGTCAGCTCCTTTTTGCCTTCGGCTACTTCACGCGCAACCCCCCTGCACACGCTTGCGATCTCCCGCTCAAGGTTTCTCAGGCCGGCTTCCCTGGTGTATCCCGATATTATATTCTTGATTGCCGGGGCGCTGAACCTGATCAGATCCTTGGTAAGCCCATGGGCTTCGATCTGCCGCTTGATCAGAAATCGTTTTGCGATCTTTATCTTCTCATCGTCGGTGTATCCCAAGAGCTCCAGGACTTCCATACGATCTCTCAGGGCCGGAGGAATCGTGTCTAATAGATTGGCTGTAGTAATAAACATTACCTTGGAGAGGTCAAAGGAGACATCAAGATAATGATCGGAAAAAGAGAAGTTCTGTTCGGGATCAAGGACCTCCAGCAGGGCTGAGGAAGGGTCGCCTCGGAAATCGCTTCCGACCTTGTCGATCTCATCGAGCATGAACAACGGATTGTTCGAACCCGCCCTGCGAATCCCCTGGATGATGCGTCCCGGAAGCGCCCCTACGTATGTGCGGCGGTGTCCCCTTATCTCTGCCTCGTCTCTTACGCCGCCAAGGGAGATCCTGACAAACTTTCGCCCCAGGGCCCTCGCAATGGAGCGGCCCAGGGAGGTCTTGCCGGTGCCTGGAGGACCTGCGAAACAGAGTATAGGCCCTTTTGTATCGGGTTTCAGCTTGCGCACCGCAAGATATTCCAACACCCTCTTTTTCACCTTCTGCAATCCGAAATGATCATCATTCAGCACCTTTTGCGCCTTTGGGATGTTGAGATTGTCTTTAGTGCTTTCATTCCATGGAAGTGTGGTCAGCCAGTCTATGTATGTGGAGGCGACCGTGTATTCGGAGGAGGAAGGATGCATTCTCGCCAGTCGATTGAGTTCCCGTTCCGCTTCCTTCTTTGCTTCTTCCGGAAGTCCCTTTTTTTCAATTTTCGCCCGGTATTCTTCCACCTCCACCGATTTTTCGTCCTTTTCACCCAGTTCTTCCTTGATCGTCTTGAGCTGCTGGCGAAGATAGTATTCCCGCTGGCTTTTGTCGATATCCTGCTTTACCTGGGATTGGATCTTCTGGCCCAGCTTCAGAATCTGCAACTCGCGGTTGATAAGACCGTGTACGTTCTTCAAGCGCTTCTTGACGTCATAGGTCTCCAGAATCGACTGCTTCTCTTCCTTGGAGAGATTAAGGCTCGACGCAATGAGATCGGCCAGTATTCCGGGCTCATCGATTGATTTTACAAGCGCTCCCAACTCTTTGGGAAGATAAGGGGAAAGGTCCAGCACACTCTTGAACATTCCCACCAGGTTGTTCGTGAGTGCGTCAATTTCCATATCTTTTTCCACTGTATTGCTTACAGGCTTGATTTCGGCGCGAAGATACGGTTCGGTCTGGGTATATTTTATCACCTCAAACCGGCTCAGGCCCTGGACCAGTATCTGTATCCCTTTTTCATCTGACTGCGCCATCTTCAGGATCATTGCGGATGTCCCGACATTGTACATATCCTCCGCCTTATAAGGACCGTCAGACTTTTTCTTTTTGGAGACTATCAGGCCTATGACACGATCTTTTCCCATTGCGTCATCGACGAGACGTTTTGATTCCTCCTGCCAGACCAGCAAGGGAAGCACCATTCGCGGAAATAAGGTCATGTCGAGGACAGGAAGTATCGATAGAATTCCGGGAAGGTTCTCATCGGAAACAGACGAAGATTCTTCAGGTGATTTCTTGTTTTCGTTCATGAATCATTCTCCCAGCATGAAGGTGAGTAACTGATTTCATCCGAAGTCTCTATTATTCTCCCTGGATCGGGACCCTATGCTCTTTGCCGGCGACAGGTTTCGCCATCTCAATTCTCAGGACCCCATTATTGTACGATGCCGTTACTCTGTTTTGGTCGATAGAGACCGGCAGCATCAATATCCGTTCGAAGTTGCCGTATGGTATCTCAACGAGGTGATATCTCCGGATACTGGATCCAAAGGATTCTTCTTTTTTCCCTGATATCTTGAGCGCGCCGGAGTCTATTTCAACCGACAGGTCTTCCTTGTTCACCCCTGACACCTCACAGATCACCGTAATCACATCTTCCGTCTCCACGATATCCACCTGGGGACGCCAGACCTCTCCGGGCAGAATCGAAAGGATGGGGTTGACACGTTGAAACATGTCATCTATAGTTTGCTGAATACGGCTGTGCATCTGTCCCAGATTTTTCCCAAAACGAATTTTAATATATTCCATTTGTTTCTCCTTGACGCAACCCGTTCCTAAAAGCTTTCTCAGAGCACTTACGACTCTTCGGTTAATAATACTATCTATAATGCCTTTTGTAAAGTGAATCGTAGCCGTGCACGGAGGTGGGGGATTGCTTTGTCTTCAGCCTTTCACCTATTAATCGCAGGGACCTTTGATGAAAATCACCATCTGCCAGCTAAATCCCACAATAGGTGACATCCACGGCAACTTGTTAAAACTGAGAAGCGCTCTCTCTTTTTCGCGGAAGGATTCCCCGGATCTCGTTGTTTTTTCCGAATTGTTCCTGTCAGGATATCCTCCTTACGATTTCCTCCAACGGGCGCATTTTGTTAAAGCAACCCGGGATGCGGTGGAAAAGATCGTTGCGGAATCAAGAAAGTATCCCCAAACAGGGATATTGTTCGGCGCGGTTCAGGCCACGGGAAAGGATTGGGGAACAGGTCTTTACAATTCAGCCCTTCTGGTCCATTGCGGGAAGATCCTGGCAAGCCGGCACAAGTCATTATTGTCCACCTATGATCTTTTTGACGAGGCCCGCTATTTTGATCCGGCACCTTTCGTACAAGTCGTAAGATTCAAGGATGAGATACTTGGGATTTCGATCTCGGAAGACGCCGGGAATGACCGGTCCGGAGGGCGCAAGAGATGTTATCCGACGGATTCCGTTAGAACGCTGGCCGAACAGGACGCCTCACTTATTATCAATATATCGGCGTCTCCTTTTTGTGCGGGAAAAGGCAAGATGCGATACGAGCGCATTCAGGATCATGTTCAACGGCACAGGATTCCGTTTGTTTTTGTAAATCAGGTTGGAGCAAATGACGAGCTGATTTTTGACGGGAAAAGCATGTGCATGGACAGAAACGGCAAACACGCGCTAATTTTTCCCTCTTTCGATGAACACATTGAAACCATAGACACGACCAGCCTGCACGGCAAGTGTCCATGCGTTTCGAAAGACGGAATCGAAAGCGTCTTCAACGCCCTGGTTTGCGGGATCAGGGATTATATGACAAAGTGCGGGTTTTTAAAGGCGGTTCTCGGCCTTTCCGGAGGAATCGATTCCGCGGTCACCTGCTGTTTGGCCGTAGAGGCGGCAGGAAAGGAGAATGTGACCGGTATTTCAATGCCTTCCCTCTATTCTTCGAAGGGAAGCGTGGATGACTCGAAACAGCTTGCTGAGAATCTTGGAATATCGCACACCGTGATCCCGATCTCGGAGGTATTTGCTTCCTACCGCGACACTCTCAGAGAGTTTTTTATCGGAAAAGCGGAGGATGTTACGGAAGAGAATATGCAGGCCCGAATCCGTGGAAACATATTGATGGCCTTTTCCAATAAATTCGGGCACCTTGTTCTTTCAACCGGCAACAGGAGCGAACTGGCCGTGGGCTACTGCACCCTGTACGGAGACATGAGCGGCGGACTCGCTGTTCTTTCCGATATCCCCAAGACCATGGTTTGCAAACTGGCTGACTATATAAACCGTAAATCCGAGATCATTCCACGGGCAACCCTCAAAAAACCCCCTTCGGCGGAACTGAAACCGAACCAGTTCGATCAGGACAGACTCCCTCCTTATGAGGTCCTTGACAAGATACTTGCTCTTTATCTGGATGAGGGATCTTCTTGTGACGATATCGTACGCAAGGGGTTTGATGCCGAATTAGTGCAATGGATTATTGAAACTGTTGAAAAAAACGAGTATAAAAGAAGACAGGCCCCTCCGGGATTGACAGTTACCGGAAAGGCCTTTGGTACGGGAAGAAGGATGCCGATTGCCGCAAGATTCACCGGAAGTGGTCAGAAAGGAAAGGTTGGATAGTATGGACAGAAGAAAAAGAGACAGAACATTTCCTCCTTTTGAGAATGTCCTGGTGATCGACGATGAATCGAATCTGTGCGAGGCCCTGTCAATGATCCTGAAGAGGCAAGATTACAACGTTACTACCGCGGAAGACGGAAAGGAGGGGCTGTCCCTGTTTGAAAGCAGAGACTTCGATGTGGTGCTTTGCGACATAAGGATGCCTGAAATGGACGGTATCGCTTTTCTGAAAGCTGCTATCAGCCGGAAGGCTGAGGCTGTGATCATGATGATGTCCGGGTATGGAACTGTAGAGACCGCTGCAGAGGCAATGAACCTGGGAGCAGTCGATTATGTTGCCAAGCCGTTCAAACCGAACGAGATCCTGGTAAAGCTCAGGCAGAACGAAAAAAGAATGCAACTCAAACATGAGAACACGCTGCTCAGAGACGTGATCAGAGAGACCTTCGGTTTTGAGAATCTTGTCGGCAGAAGCAAGGTCATGCGCGCTATATTCAATACGGTTCAGACGATTTCAGAGCATAAGACAACAGTTTTGATTACAGGGGAAAGCGGCACAGGAAAAGGGCTTGTCGCAAAGGCGATCCACTATGATGGAATCAGGAGAAATGGCCCCCTCGTTGCGATCAACTGCGGCGGACTTCCTGAGCATATCCTGGAACGTGAGATGTTCGGTTATGTCAAGGGAGCGTTTACAGATGCGGTTTACGATAAGAAAGGGCTTTTTTGCGAAGCAAACCACGGGACACTTTTTTTTGACGGGATAGGCAAACTCCCGATCTCCCTTCAGGTCAAATTGCTTCGCGTTCTGGAAGACGAAGAAATCCGTCCTCTCGGGGGCAACAAGTCGATTAAGGTTGACGTTCGCGTTATCGCGGCTACGGATGAGGATCTTTCAAAAAAGGTGCAGGAAAAGACCTTCAGCGATGACCTGTATTGCAGGATCAATCTTGTGCCGATCTATCTTCCTCCTCTCAGGGAACGAATGGAGGATATCCCGGTTCTGATCGACCATCTTATCAGAAAATTCAATATCCATCCGGGAAAGCAGGTTCGGGGAATTGATCCGGATGCCATTCGGGAACTTGCGGGACGGGCGTGGAGAGGAAATGTCAGGGAATTTGAAAATGTGATACAAAGCACAATGGCAATGATGGATCATGATATCATAAGTGTTGAGGATTTGCCGCGCGAGGTGAAAGGAGGGGAAAAAACAGGGGATCTGCTTTCCTTTGACACGCTTTCCATCAAGGCCAACAACAGCGCTCTTGAAAAGCTGTTGATAAAAAAAGCGCTCACGCAGACGAAAGGAAATCGTACTCAGGCTGCCAGACTTCTTGAGATCAGCCACCCCACCTTGTTGTACAAGATGAAAGAGTATTCGATTAAAGGCTGAGAACGCGGCAGTCAAAGATTTGATGATTAACTGTTTGACTGTCTCTGAAATGTTAAGAAGGAGGTTTTTATGCAAGATCTGAAAGAGGCATACAAGACTGTAATGGAAGATCATTTTCCGGACATTATTACCATTTCCTTTGGAGACCAGAAGCTGGTTTACCAGAAACGGACCTGGAAAATCCCTGATTCCCAGACAGGGGATCTGATAGAAAAAGGGCTCAGATATGGAGAGAACCCGGGACAGGAGGCGGCCCTCTATGCGCTCACAAACGGCAATCTTGCCATGGGCCAGTGCCGGTTTATCGATCCCGGGAACGGGCTTGTAAGCGCAATTGATGAGGCGGACATGCTGCAGGCCGGGAAACATCCCGGAAAGACAAACCTTACCGACATCGACAACGGCTTGAATATTATGAAGTATCTGATGGACAAGCCCACTGCGGTCATACTGAAGCACAACAATCCCTGCGGCGCTGCCTCCGGCGGAGATCTGGCAAACGCCTATGTTAAGGCAAATCGGTCCGACCGTATAGCGGCCTTTGGGGGATGCGTTGTTTGCAGCCGCCCTGTCGATACCGAGACCGCCGGACTGATCAGCGAAAATTACCTCGAAGTGGTGGCGGCCCCGGACTATGAAGAAGGAGCCCTGGATATTCTGAAAAAGAGCAAGAATCTGCGCATCGTCCGGATTGCAAAGATAGACAGACTCAAAGAATACAGCCGGAAGCGTTTTGTTGACTTCAAATCATTGACAGACGGTGGTTTTATTGTGCAACAATCTCCGCTTAACAGAATAAGGTCAGCAGATGACCTCAAGATAGCCGAAACAACCTCGAAGGGAAAGAAATACAGGGTGGAAAGAGAACCCACGGAAAAGGAATACGCGGACATGCTCTTTGGATGGTCTGTGGAGCAGGGGGTTACGTCCAATTCGGTTCTTTACATCAAGGACGAATGCACAGTGGGAATCGGAACCGGAGAGCAGGATCGTGTAGGTGTCGCCGAGATCGCTATTCATAAGGCATATACAAAACACAAAGACATCCTTTCATTCGACCGTTTTAAGATGCCGTACAAGACTCTGGAGATGGAAATCAAGGCAGGCGGCAGGCTGATGGCTGACAAAGAGGCGATTGATCAGGAAACCGTTGAGGCAAAAGCGGGATTGATCGGGGCCTCCATGGTTTCTGACGCTTTTTTCCCTTTCCGTGACGGGGTGGACGTGGCCATTAAAGAGGGTATTTCAGCTATTGTGCATCCGGGCGGTTCGTTCAGGGATTTTGAATCGATTGAGGCATGCAACGAGGCATCGCCAAAGGTGACAATGGTATTTACCGGCCAGCGCGCGTTCAAGCACTAAGCCGTATGGAAGTTCGTGAATATCCCATACGATTTGGCCCGGTCCATGCCCTTCCAGTCGTTCATTACAGGATGGAATTCGCTGAGGCGGTCCGGCGTTCTTTTGAGACATTGTCTCCTGACGCAATCGCAGTGGAATTGCCGGACACCCTCAAATCATGCATCGAGGCGGGCGTAAAGAGGCTGCCTGAGGTTTCGGTTATATGTTATGAGACGCAGAAGCAGGATACGGTCTATCTCCCGATCATGCCCGCAGATCCACTGATCGAGGCGGTTCGCTGCGGTCTTGAGGAAAACATTCCTGTCTTTTACGTTGACCCTGACATTGATGAATACCCGATGCACCGTGAGCCCCTGCCTGATACCTATGCCGTGCACCGCCTGGGATGCGCGGCTTACTATGATGCGTTTTGCCGCATTGCCGAGCCTGCCTGCGGGATTGAAGACAGAAGACGCGAACCTGGGATGGCGCACGCCCTTCAGCAGCTTGCCGGGTCTTACCGGAAGATACTCTTTGTCTGCGGAATGGCGCATCTCCAGAGGGTCAGGGCCGCCTTTGACAGGCCTCAAACCACGCCTCTCGGTAAGATGACGCGCCATGGTGTGGGACTCTTTAACCTTCATCCGGAATCTCTTCCTGAAGTCCTGCCGGAATACCCGTTCCTTTCCGCGCTATACGAATACCGGCGCACAGGCTTGCCGGAAATGCCGGACAGGTCTCGTTATACGTTGCGCAGAAAATACGGGTTTCTTGAACTCTTTTCCAGCAAAGAAAAGAGCATGACCGAGGCAGAGGTTCTGGATGCCTCAGTCCGGTGGGCCGCCTGCAAGACCGGTGCTGTGAAACCGGACCGCCAGAAGGTCCTCTATTATCTTTTTGAGGAGGCGGCCCGGCACTACCGGCAAGACACCGGAGAGGCGGTTTCGCGATGGCAGAAACGAAGCTTTTTTCGTTTTTCCCGCAACTATGCCTGGATTGCAGGACTCCTTCTCCCCGACTTCTACCAGATCATGGTCGCGGCCCGTTCATGTGTTGACGATAATTTTTCGTATGCAATGTGGAGACTTGGTTCATTCTACCCCTGGCAGCGCGAAGCATCGGAACTCGCCACCATACGAATAAAAGGAGAGGACCTGTGGCTCGGCACGACAAAGATCAGGATACGCAGATTTGTCCCGAGGATAAAGAAACATCCCGTCTTCGTACCAAAAAAGAGACGACTGAAAGAGCAAAGACCAGGCGAATTCCTCGAGGGCTTTTCTGATCCGTCTATCTGTTCCTATCCGGTCGAAGATATTCTGATTGAAGATTTTGGCAAATTCCTCAAGACAAAGGGGGGGGTGATCCTCTCTGAACAACATTCCAGTTCCGTACCCTTTGAAACAACAATCCTCGACGGTATCGACATACGCGAGACAGTGCGTCACATGTATGAAGGGCGGGTCTATGTAAAAGAACGTTCGCGCATAAAGGGAGGTGTCGGATCAGTAGTGGTCATCTACGACGAAGACACGGAGAACAAGCGCTTCCCCTATGCAATGACATGGCTCGGGGAGCACGCGCAGGAATCAGACATGGCGTTTTATTCAACCGCTCCCGCCGACCATGTTGTCGGTCCCGGGATCTGCAGGTGTTCCTACGGCGGATTTCTCCTCAGTTATCCCCCCTTGCGCATGGCGGACGTATGGACCGATCCGGATTATTATTTCGCCAGGACCAGGGCGGAAAGGCTGCTCCTCGCAGGGCTCGACTACAGCGTGGGAAAACACGTGGTCTACGTTGCACCGGCTCCGCCGCGATCTTTTATCAAGCAGACAGCGGCCCGCTGGGGCAAGCAGATAGTATATCTTCCCATCGGACAGCTCTCCCCGCCAAAGCTCAAAAAGATGCGTGTGTTTCATGTATTGATGGGCAAAGACAAGAGAAAAACCGCCGCAGATTATATCTGGTGAGACATAAGCGCTAAGCTGTTTTATGTTTTTTGATCAATATTTCGCAATAGCACCCTCAAAAAATGAATTGACATTATGG
>MAXM01000063.1 GCA_001751015.1 Desulfobacterales bacterium C00003106 | reverse complement strand
GGGCTATTTTCGAATGTCCCTAACGGGACAAAATGAGGAAGTTATTCCGTCCACGTTCCTAACCGCTAATGGCTAAAAGCTAACAGCACAGGTCGAATATTTTTTTTATTTTCATTGACAAAAAGCTTATATATAGATAGAAAAATAAAGCCTACATGATAATCAAAACAAGGAGATAAACGGATCATGAAAAAATGTCTTCTCCTTCTCCCTCTACTGGTAATAATTAACGCTTGTGCCGGGAAGGCCCCGGCGCCGGTTTCAATCGAGCTTCCTTCCTGGCCCGTCCATTATCTGAGTGAAGTAAAGCCGATACTCGATAAGCGCTGTGTGGTCTGCCACTCCTGCTACAATTCCCCCTGTCAACTCAAACTGAGCTCCTATGAAGGCGTGGATCGGGGAGGAAGCAAAAAAGCAGTCTATAACGCCACCCGGCTGACCACCATGGATCCGACCAGGCTTTTTATCGATGCCCATTCCACTGAAGAGTGGCGGAAAAAGGATTTTCACTCGGTCACCGAATCCTCTGCGGAAGATGGATTCAACAACTCCATCATGCTCCATATCCTGGATCACAAGATGAAAAATCCAAAATCCACCGGAGAATACTTTTCCGAAGCCGATGACCTTACCTGCTCGGAAACCCAGATTGAGCTGGGAGGCTACTTGGAAAAACACCCCAATCGGGGTATGCCCCTTGGTTTCCCTCCTTTGACCAAGGAAGAATTTGAACTCATTGCCGGCTGGCTTGCTCAAGGTAGCCAGGGACCGAGCGAGGAAGAACAGAATCAACTCACAAGCCCCACAGCGGCAGATCTCATTGCCATGAAAAAATGGGAAAAATTCCTCAACAATGGGGATCCCAAATACGCGATGACCGCCCGTTACCTTTATGAGCATCTCTTTCTCTCCCATATTGCCTTTGCCGCAGACAGTCAGGACTTTTTTGAACTGATCCGATCCGTCACCCCTTCCGGCCAGGACGTTGATCTGATAGATACGGTTCGCCCCTACGACGACCCGGGTACAGATACATTTTACTATCGATTCCGTAAAATTCACTCAACCATCGTCCACAAGACCCACATGGTCTTTATCATGGACGATACACAGTTCCAGCGCTTCCAGGAAATATTCATCGAACCTAAATGGTTGCAGAAACCCCACAGGGTTGGTTATGACGAAAAACTGAGCGCCAACCCCTTTGCTTCCTTTGAACAAATCCCTCCCCGTTCCCGTTATCAGTTTCTTCTCGATAATATCCATTACATCATCATGACCTTCATCCGGGGACCGGTCTGCCGTGGCCAGGTGGCGCTCAATGTGGTTCACGATCATTTCTGGGTTATGTTCCAGGATCCGGATCACGATCTCTCTGTTCGTTATCCCGGATTTCTTAAACTGCATCAGGATAAATTGATCATGCCCATTGAAAAGGGCAGTCAATTTCCCCTGGATAGTCTTCTGGGAAACAAATATCAGAAAGCTGCCAAAGAATTTTATAAAATACGCCAGAATGCCTATTATACAACCTATTACTATGAGGGGCAGGGTCCCGAGGCCATCTGGAAAGGAGATAGAGCAAGTGACGCCCCACTCCTTACCGTCTATCGCCACTTTGACTCTGCCTCTGTCCATAAGGGAGCTCTGGGTGCATTGCCACGCACCATCTGGTTGATGGACTACCCCCTGACAGAACGGATCTACTATGCCCTGGTGGCAGGTTTTGATGTTTATGGGACTGTTGGTCATCAGCTTGCTGTCAGACTCTATATGGACAACCTGAGGATTGAAGGAGAGAGCTATTTTCTTAATCTCTTACCCAAAAAAGAGCGCGAAGAGATCATGCGTTCCTGGTATATCGGAGTCGATTTTCCCGGCCTGGGCTACCAGGATGCCAGTATGCCCGAGACACTTGACTTTGTAACTGATGATCCCAAGCGAGAAATGATCGAGCATCTGGTGGACAAACATTTTCTTCAATCAGCAGGGATCCGGTTTGACCCGGTCAATTACCTCCGGGCAGACGAGCAATATCCTCCTCTGCCTGAAAAATATGTCACGCTTGAGGATTATCTCCAGGGCTTTCGGGCAGTCTCCCAACCCGGGACCCCCTTCTTTAAACATGTCAATAACTATCATGCGAATCTAGCCTATATCCGCATTCGCCTTAATGACGGAACAGATAGTGTGGTTTCGGTAATTATCAATCGCTGGCATGATAATGTCAACTTCCTCTTTAAAGAGGATCAAAGCCTCTCACATGAGAAAGACCGGGCCGATTTTATTAAAGGATTTCATGGATCGTACCCTAATTATCTCTTTGATATCCACCAGGATGACCTGCCTGAATTCTTCAGAATCTTGTCCACGGAAGAGTTGAACGACGTGGATCTGGCTCGTCTTGAAACCTTTGCGATTAACCGGGCAAACGATAGATTCTGGGATTATTACGACTGGTTTCAAAACCGCTTTTTCGAGGAACAACCGATTCAAGCTGGTCTCTTTGACCTGAATCGCTATTATTTTAATGCAAAATAAATCAACCTGTGCGGTTAGGAACGGGGACGAAATAACTTCCTCAACTATGCATCACAGCTTCAGGCCACCTTTGCCCCA
>MAXM01000062.1 GCA_001751015.1 Desulfobacterales bacterium C00003106 | reverse complement strand
GCTATCCTGCCGTATAAACCCCTCTTTTCACGTTCTTGATCTTGCCGATCATTCTGGCCCTGTAAATGCAGTTCCGTATCTGCTGCGCTTCAAGTCCTGTCTTTTTCATGATGTCGGCCACGGTGACGCCTTTCCTGCTTGTTCTGACAACCCGCACAACAGTGTCAAACGCGGAAAGGGCGGCAGCCTTTGTTTTCCTCTTTCTCCTCTGAATTTTATCTGCGGATTTGGTTTTGGCCTTTTTTGCCGCGTGCTTTGAAGGCTTTTTCCTGTCTGGTGTTTTTCTCGCTTTCTTGCCTGCCTTTTCGGGAATGGCCGCAGGGTCTTCCATCTCAATGCCGAATACACTTGCAAGATCAGAGTCATCAATAACCCTTGAGCTTTTCTTCTTTGCCTTTTTCAGGAGTTTCTTTGTCTTGTCCTCAACTGCTTGCGTTATCAGATCGCTCACCTTGACTTTTCTGAGTTTGAAAAAAAGGCCCGGATCTTCGTCTAATCTGGCCCCAACGCCGTAAAGAGTCGCTGCCACATGCTTGCACATATTAGCCCAGTCAGGACAACTGCAATCAAAATCAATCTCTTTTGGCGACGGGAACAACCCCTTTCCTTGTTCTGTAAAGATATCTCGCAAGGCCTTGGGAAATTTTCCGGCCAGCAGTTCCGGCAGCGAGTCGAGTTTGCCTTCACACGCGTCTTTGATCTTGGCCCAGATATCTTTGCTAAGGCCCTTTATCTTGATAACAACCGAATATGGTTTTGATGCGCCTCCCTGCACCAGGGATGTCACTTTTCCTGATTCTATCTTCAGGTCCAGGACTGTTCCATGACGAACATAACTACGACCGCGCCCTATGCGATTGCTGTAATCCGCATAGCGTTCGAGATTGATATTCCACGACTTGCCCCACCAGGTGCGGGCAAGGGCGGTCCCTTCTATCACAACAGGCCTGATGTCAGGATTTTTCTTCCGGAGCTGTTTCAGCTTTTTTTCCGCCTTTGCTCTCTTTTCCGCCACGGATACGTAACGAGGAAAACTCCCATACCACATACCGCCCCCTTTTTTCTATAGTCTGAGCCTGAAAAGATCCATCAGCTCATCATTCTTCATTTCGGTTATCCAGGCCTCTGTTGTGCCGGGAATGACGTCTTTGGACAACTTCGACTTTTCTTCGAGCATCATATCGATTTTTTCCTCCACCGTCCCTTTTGTCAAAAACTTATGCACAATAACATTTTTCTTCTGCCCGATTCTGAACGCCCGGTCGGTCGCCTGATTTTCCACGGCCGGATTCCACCAGCGGTCAAAATGAATCACATGGTTCGCCTCGGTCAGATTCAAACCAACGCCGCCAGCCTTGAGAGAAAGAACCATAAACGGAACATATTCGCAACTTTGAAATTGTTCAATAATCTTTTTCCTTTTGCCTACAGGCACACTCCCGTGCAATATCAGCCCTTTTCGCTCAAATATCGTTTCGAGAAGTGCGCACAGCGGTTCCGTCATCTCCTTGAACTGAGTGAAAATCAGCGCCTTTTCTCTTTTTTCATATATGGTTTCGCAAATCTCACGGAGCCTTGCGAACTTTCCGCTCTCGGCCTCTTCATATCCGCCTGTTCCCAGATATTGATCCGGGTGATTGCAGATCTGTTTGAATTTCATCAGGGAGGCCAGAATCATCCCCCTTCTGTGAATCCCTTCTGTTTCAGCAATTGCATGTTTTATGTTGTTAATCAACTCCTGATACAAAACAACCTGTTTTTTGCTGAGAGCGGCGTATGTTTTCATCTCCACCTTGTCCGGCAGATCCGAAATTACCGATTTGTCCGTTTTCAAGCGCCTGAGTATATAGGGACTGATAAGCCCTCGCAACTTTGAATAGCCTGACGGATCTTTCTTGAGCTGTTTTGAAAACGCGCTGAACTCCTTTGCATTTCCCAAGAGACCGGGATTCAGAAAGTCGAACAAAGACCAGAGGTCAGACAGACGATTTTCGATCGGGGTTCCGGTCATTACGATTCTATTCTGCGCGGTAAGCTTCTTTATCTCTCTTGTCTGTTTTGTCCCCGGGTTCTTTATGGCCTGCGCTTCATCCAGGATAACATAGGTCCACGAATATGATTGAAGCCATTTGTATCTTTGAGCCAGGGCATACGTGGTTATGACAAGATCGAATGAATCCAAAAAGTTCTTGTCTCTGGCCTTGACTTTCTTCCCGGGATGCGCTGCCGGATGCGCAACATAGAATTGAATGCCCGGGGAAAAACGCCTGATCTCATCTGTCCAGTTTGAAATAAGCGACGCCGGTATTATCAGAAGGCTTGACCTCTCCATTTTTTTTGATTTTAAGGCATTCAAAAAAGCAAGCAACTGAACCGTCTTGCCGAGGCCCATATCATCAGCCAAACATGCGCCAAACTGCAGTGAATGAAGGAAGTGAAGCCAGTTCAAGCCTTTTTGCTGATATTCTCTAAGGTTGCCCTTAAAGCCCCTGCCGGCGCTTACTGACCTGACCAAATCCGGGTTGAGAAGCTTTTTAATGACTGATTCAAGCCATTTCCCATTTGACACGCTCGTTTCCGCGCTTTCAGCATCCGCATTCAATATCCTTTTCGGGCTAAGCTGGAGACGCAGGGCATCTCTCAGGCTGAGGCCGTCTCCATGCATCATCTTTTTTGCTTTTTCATACGCATCAAGGGTCTGTCTCAGCTTCTCCGGGTCCACGGCAATCCATTTGTTCTTTATCCAGGCAAGTCCATCCGATTCCCGAAGCAATCGTCTCGCTTCTTCTTCTGAAATCGGTTCATCTCCAAGAAACAACCGCGCATCAAAGTTCAGGATGGCATCCATGCCGACAAAGGAAGGCTTGGAATCACCTATGCTGATATTAAGCCTGAGACTTGAGGCATTCCCTTTCCACCAGTTGGGAATCCTGCACAGTATCCCTGATTCTTCATACGCAGGTATTTCCTTCAAGAACGACAGGGCTTCCCCCACAGTCCAGGCAAGGGGATGAAAGAGTTCTCCGGTTTCAATGAGATCCGTAATCAAGGCGCTCTGCTTTGCAGCAAGGTGGACTGTTGTAAGGAGCTCCAGCAGCTTGTTGCTCTCTCTTCCGTACTCTTCGAGGGCGTACTTGAGGGGAAGATGTTTTGATCCGCCCTCTTTGCCAAGTCTGGTTGAATAAGTCGCCAGAAAGGCAAACGGGTAGTCATCGTCTTTGCTCTCAACAAGATGAAAGAAGACACGGCCCACAAGATGGACATTGGGGCTGTATGTCCTGATAAAATCGGCGACAGTTCCCTTGTGCGATTTGATTGCCCTCGAAAATTCACGGTTCAGTCCCGACCATACTCTTTTAAGCGATTCCTTGCTCAAGTACTCGGAACCCGTCATCAGAGGAGCGCTTGCGAGTTTCTGACGGAGTTCGTCTTCTTCTATGGAAATATCCGCCCTGTGACGAATGATTTCCAGGTCAGGCGTCCGGCTGAGTTTGCGTGCGAACAACCTTGTAAAATTGCGCCAGTAGTCAAGAGAAGCAGAAAGAGAAACTCCCTTATCGCAAAAACCCAAAAACAAGAGCCAGGAATCAGGCGCAGAATCGTATCGTTTAAATATCTCTTTTTGCAGCAGCCTGCTGCTCTTGTTTATCTTCTCTTCCGTCCCGGTCCATTCCAACTGTAACGAACCGTTCGGCATCACAACAACAATCAATTCCTGATTCATAATCTCAAAACCCCGTCCCTGACAGACGTCCCCCCTGCATCCTTTATCCCGCCGTTCAAGCCTTGGCATAAACTCTTTTGGGAACATGCTTCCTCCCTGGCTTGTAACGGTACAACATCATAATATAACAATGATATTGTATCAAAGCAAGGGTAATTATCTTTGTCTGTTGGTATTATTGCAGGCTCATCGCGGATTAGCGTG
>MAXM01000061.1 GCA_001751015.1 Desulfobacterales bacterium C00003106 | reverse complement strand
GCAAAGAGCGGGTTCTGGTGAGTCAGCTCTTTGGCGGGGTCGGCACGATGGATGCGTTTGGAGAAAAGGGCCTTGAGCTGTTGTATCGGTTTTCAAAAAAACTCGGGCTTAATACAGCCCTTACCGCCTGGCACTCGTCCAGGGACAGGAGCGCTGAATTTCTCACCACAATGGCCATGATTTCGGCCACGTCGGCCAAGATCGCTGATGAAATCAGGAGCCTGTCCCGAAGTGAGACCGGGGAGGTAGAAGAGCCTTTTCAGATGGGGAAGATAGGCAGCAGCACCATGCCCCACAAGAGAAATCCTGAGATGTGCGAACAGGTCGTGGTCCTGGCAAGGCTGATCAGGGCGAATGCCGGTTTGGGTTTTGAAGGGATGATCAACGAACATGAACGGGACTACCGTGCCGTGAGACTCGAATGGGTGACGATCACCGATACTTCCCTTTTTGTCTGCGGGCTTTTGTCCCTGGCAAAGGGCATCCTGAAGGACCTTATTGTTCATGAAGACAGGATTCGCAAAAACGTTGACAGGGCCGCGGTTTCTATTTCGACCGAGGCCTTGATGTTTCGTGTGGGGAAAAAAATAGGCAAACAGACCGCTCACAGGGTCATCTATGAGACATGCATGGAGGCCATAGAGACCGGCCAACCCCTGATTGATCTCTTGATGAATCACGATCAGATATCGCAAAAATTCAAACGAGAAGACCTTGAAAAGGCCATTGATCCGATGAACCATATCGGGATCTCTCAGACGTTGACACAGAGGGTAATCGACCACGTCAAAGGAAAGCTGGCAAGCGTCGGGTCGTCATCTATAGAAGAAACAAGGGTCTGCCCTCTGATGGATGAAGATGGCGTCTGTATGGTCGGGGATGGATATGCCGGATCTTGATTTGAAGCGCTATGAAAGACAGACGCGCCTTTCCGGTTGGGGCGTTGAAACCCAGCAAAGGTTGAAAGGTTCCAGGGTTTTTGTCGCAGGGGCCGGGGGCCTCGGGTGCCCTGCCGCCCTGAATCTTGCACTGGCCGGTGTCGGGCACATCAGGGTCTGTGATTTTGATACGGTTGAGATAAGCAATCTCAACAGGCAGTTCCTGTATACAGAGCAAAGTATTGGAACCAACAAGGCCAAGTCTGCTCAGGAGGCCCTTTTCTCTCTTAATCCCGAGATTGACGTTGAACCCGTTTCTGATGAGATTACCGCCCACAATGTCGATGATCTTGTAGCAGATGCCGAAGTTGTCATAGATTGCCTCGATAATTTCCGCACCCGCCATGTCCTGAATCTATGTGCTGTCACAAAGGGAATTCCGATGGTTCATGGAGCAATATGGGGGCTGGAAGGGCGCGTCATCTTTCTTCATCCCCCGTCCACCCCTTGCCTTGCATGCATTTTCCCCAAGACCCCGCCCCAAGAGAAGTCTCCCGCAGTAGGCGCGGTCTCTTGCGCCATTGGCAGCGTGCAGGCGTTAGAGACGATAAAGTATCTGACCGGCGTGGGCAGCGTCTCAACGGGACGCATGTTGCTATTGGATTTTTCGACCATGAAATTCCAGGAACTCGAAGTGACCGAAGATCCCCGATGCCCTGTATGCGGTCAGTTAGGAACGGGGACGGAATAACTTCCCCAAGTAGGCGCATAGATTTGGGTCAAATTTGTTCGATCTCAAATCACAAAAGTTGATGGAATAGCAAGCTATTTTGATGCTTTTGGGATTTGAGATCGGGCAAAGGTGGCCTGAAGCTGTGATGCATAGTTGAGGAAGTTATTTCGTCCCTGTTCCTTACGCTGAAGGCTCGCAGAGGTTCACTTGTACAGACTGTGGGCAGTGCCGTGGCACTGATTGCAAGTCGAGAATTTCTGCAACATAGCAGCGCCGTGAGCTTCAGGATGACACTCGCTGCACCTTACAAATGTTCGGTGTTTTTCAAGATGGCATTTCGTGCAGCTTACGGCCGTGTGTTTTGTGTTGCTCTGCTTCAGCGCCTCGTAAGCATCCCGATGACAACCCGTGCATGCCTCAGATGACATATCCGCCGGATAGACAACCTGAAGCGCCTTGTGAGGTCGGTGGCAGGTCAGACAGTCGGCCTGTGTCATTCCTCTTGTGTGGGGCTGGTGACATTCCTGGCACTCAGGAACATATCTGTGCCTTGAATGATGACATGAGATACAATACAGGTCAGTGTGCTGGGTTATGTATGTCTTCATCTCCCTGTCTACATCGGGATGGCACACGGAACATCCCTGCTCCAGCGCCCGCCCTGCCGGAATGTTCATAGGCGCATGCACTTCAGTGTGGCATCCGGAACATTCAGCCAGTTCCTTGCCGTGAACCGGACCATGACATGAGCTGCATTTGGGAATTACTTCCTCGTATGGCACCTTCCCCGGACGATACATGTGGAATTGCACATGACATCTCCTGCAGTCTATCCTGTGCCTGCCCCCCCTGTTTTTTACAAGGGAATAAATCTGTGGATGACATTGCGCACAGTCGTGCGGTTTTAACGGTTCAATCTTTATGTCGTACAACGCGGAGACATCTTTTTGGGCCCCGGGCTCAGGAGGGACTCTTGTCACACATCCCCAAAAACCAAGGCAGAGACAGATTACGCCCGCAGCAAAAGCCATCCATCGAGCCGACCTCAGAATCTCCCATCTTGTTCCAGGGTCCCGGCCCAGTCTACTATCTGACGGCATAGGGACCTCCGGTAGCGCCCATGTCATTTCTCTTTGTACCTTTTGATGGAGGAAAGGAAGTGTCATCATAGACGGCTCTGTCCTTTCCGGCATCTATGGCCGGCGATTCATCTTGAAGGGAAAAATCGTACTTATCCGGGTCTGCAAAAAGCGCGTCACAGATCAAGTCTCCTTTTCCTCTGCCCGAACAGCCTCCAAATTGCTCTTTTTCGGCCCAGAAAGGGGCTGGGTCCCTGTTGTCGCGGCAAGTACCCACATCACCATTAGCATACAGCAGATTATATGAATACCCTCTGCATCCCCTTGTCATTATACCGGTGGTGTAGTTGTAGGCAATAATGTTGTTCATTATCATGGTCCTGCCCCTGCTGTCATTTCTAATTCCGGCTCCCCGCCCCCTGCTGCCGTTAGATACGACAGTGTTGTTTGCAATCACAAGGTTTAACAGCTTGCTGGTCGGGTTGCTCCAGAGACCGCATACGATACCGGAGTACTGATTATTAAAAATCCAGTTATTTCTAATTCCCACCTGCCCGGCAACTCCATTAACGCAATGAATTCCGGGTCCGCGATTAAAACTCACCCTGTTTTGATAGATGTCCACTTGAGGCGGTATGACAGACTCGGAGATAACAATTCCCACCGTTCCATTATCGTGAATCTGATTGCCTCTCGCCGTCAGCCGGGTATTGTTCTTTACGCTGACCCCGGCCTTTGTGTTTTCATATATGGCATTGGCAATGACAGTCAGGTCAACCTTATTGCTCTCAGGTTGAGGCACAGATCTTATCCCCGCCTGATCATTCAGGTATATTCTGTTGTTGGCAATCTTCACCTTCAGAATGTGGGTCTCTTCTTTCCTGCTTCTCAGTATTCGCACACCGGCCATCTTGTTCTTGTAGATTCTGCTCTCTTCTATAACGGCATGTTCGGCTTCGCTGATATTTATCCCTGCTCTCTTGTTACTGAAAATATTACACGCGGTTACTATGACACATCCCTCTCTGTCAACAAAGATTCCCGCAGTTCCGTTAGAATGAATCCTGCATTTCTTGATCTTTGCAGGAATATTCCCCCTTATCCTGATACCTGCAAGATCATTTTCGTACAGTTCATTGTCCTCAATCAGGGCGAAATCGTGCTTCGTATTGCCCGATATACTCTCCATTGCCATGCAATCGGTCAGGCAGGTCTTTAGTCCGCCATGGAAACCGGTTGCCATGCTGATTAAGACAAGACTTATTGATAGAAGGAATTTGCACATAAAACCCATCGCATCCGTTAAAAGAAGTACTTTGTCAACCCAACGTGGAATACCGCCTTTTCCACCCATGCAATCTTGTCCGATGGCTTGATTACCGGGATTTTAACTCCAAGTTCAGCCTTGAATCCATTGGGCAAAGAGACCTGCAGCCCCGGCGACAGGAAGAGTGTGTGCCCTCCCTTTTCCATAAGTGTAGTCTCATAGGTCTCCTGGATCATTCCGGGCTGAGAGCCGACAGTAGGCGGCTGTCCCCATGTCCGGTATGTCTGGCACCTCCTGCAACTCCCCCTCCACCTGTAGTTCACTTCGATACTCGATATCAAATTCCGGAAACATGGAAAAAGAAATGCAAGATCACAGTGAAATTCATCTGCGGCCCGGTTTCCGTCTGTGATCATATACGAGATATCCGCATTGATCGCCAGGGATTCCTCTACCTTGGTAAAGGCTATACCCGGCGTGAAATGATAAGTCCCTGAGCCGAGTGGAATCCGGCATGCGAGTCCCTGATCTTTATCTTCTGCATTTTCATCACCTGTTGGAACACTTACCAGCAGGAAGCCTGCAATATGTGTCTTTCTTCTTCCCCAGAGATGATACTTGGTCAGCAGAACTGTGTCCCCGAATCCCGTTACCTGCGGCTCGGCGTCTATTTCGGATTGTTGTATCGGGATGTGGGCCTGTTTTGAGAAAAATTTGGGAATCAGGCCGATCGTAAAATCATTGGTCAACCCATAGCGTATGCCGAGAATCCATGCATGCACATCTGTTTCCCTCTTGGAAGGGCTGTACAGCATAGGGGGTACGCGGCCTGTAAACAGATCTTCCGTCAGATCTGATTCCTGCTCCCAGTATTTGTATTGAAAATCAACAAGAATTGAGCCCTTTGGAAGGGTTATGCCGGGGATCCGCGTAAAGATTGATATGGGAATCAGATCCGGTTGATCCTCAAGGACATAATCATACTTGCCCAGTTGTTTATATACGTATTTCAACTGGTTCTGTGCCCCACGGGAACCAGGGTCTATCCTGATAGCTGTTATGAATTCTTCTGCGGCAAGGTCATATTTCCCGAGCATTCTATAGATGTCACCGAGGTTGTTGTGTGGTTCAGCGTACAGCAACATCCTGGTCGCCTCATTAAACGCCCTGATGGCCAGGTCATATTCTCCCCGGTTTTTGTACAGTTCACCCAGCCTGTTGTGCGCCTGAAAAAAATCCGGGCATAATTCGATCGCCCTCTTGTAATATGAGGCCTCTTTCTCTGAATTGTCGCTCAGATCCAGACCCCGATCATACCATTTCCCTGCATCCTCACAATCATCAGCTCCCGCCATGTTTGCCGGCGCAAGACATGATAATATAGTCAGTATGATCAGCAGATTTGTTCCGGCTCGACAGACCCGATTAATTCCGGTCCGTCTGAATATTTGATTATTTTTCAACATGGCGTTTTCTATACTGCATGACGGTTCTCTTAAAAGGAGAATCCCCCCGTGAGGCCCGAATGAATATCGAA
>MAXM01000060.1:2801-6317 GCA_001751015.1 Desulfobacterales bacterium C00003106 | reverse complement strand
GAGGCGGCCGTCAGGGAACTGCTGACTCTGAACCCGGATTTCGCAACGCGCGCCCGTGAACTGATGCGCCCGCAGCTCTTTTCGGACGAAAATGTGGAGATGCTGCTCGACGGACTGCGCAAAGCGGGGTTGGAAAGGGTTCACTCTCCGGTCTTGGCCGGATGAGCCAGTCTTCCCACAAAAAGGATGGTTCCGGTCCGGGTTTCCTGAATAAGAAAGAGAAATGGATGATCGGCGCGAAAAACAGGGGGGGGCTCCGGCATTGATTTCGCTCTCATGACCACGGCGGTGGCTGCCGCTGCTTCAGTGCCTTCTTCATTCACATCCACAAACGCCTTGTGAATCACAGCCGCGATATACAACCAGTCATTCCTGCCATCCATTCCCGCAAAATTGGCCCTTGCATCATTGAAGGCGTCAACCATGCCCATTGAGACAAGTCTCTTGTCCAATCTGAATTCTGATGTCATCCTGAACTTTGGCAGGAAAACAACGACCTCTCTCTTGCGGAGTCGGGCTTTCCATTGGTTGAGGTTTTCTACGGACAAGGTAGTCTCAAGCCGCCTTAGTCCGTCAGTTTCTTTCGGCAGCAGCACAAGCATCGCAAGGTCCGTTCCGGCGTAGGGCAGTTCAAGCATCTGGAGAGATCCAAGATCCGCATATCCGAACTCCTCTTTCTGACGCATCATCCGGGTCTGAACAGATCCTTCCGGTGAGAGGAAAAATGGAGCATCCCGTGTTTCACTAATCCTGAACCGGGTTTCCCAATTCCCCTTGAAATAGATGGCGTTTACCAGGACAAGGCGGGTCAAGGCGTCAAGAACACCGGGTCCGACAATATCCTTGATCTTGTCCCTGGTCTTGTCTTCCACCCACCTGTTGATCATTTTCCGCGCCTCTTTATATGCATGTTCATAATCAACCGGGAAAATCGAAGCGCCATAGCACCTTGTGATAAGCGATAGATACTCTTCCCTGAATTTGTATTTCTGCTGAGGCCAGAGCGAGCTTGCAACGTTCAGCATAACATTGCCGGTCTCTTGCAGCTTGTTCAGCCTTGATTCCAGGTCTGCAAAGGCGTGGTGTAGTCTTTCTTGGTCCAGGGAGAACCGCATGGCATTCGCCATTTGCTTTTCCGTGTTGCCACGGGCGCCCGCGTATGTCATGGCAAGAGCGGTTGATATGCTGTGGGGCGAGAAGAATATGTTGCCCGGAGAAAGGCGAAGCTGCTGATAGAGATCAAGGGCAAAGGCGGAATTGTCCTGAGCCAGCGTCGCCACATCCGCCACATCCGCCACCACATCCGATTGAACGCGCGCAAAGACGATAGAAGGGGAGAGCGCCATAAAAAGCATGCAACACAACGCAATATCTTTTAATACAAATAGATCCCGCATAGTCTTCTCCTTTATGAGGCGCAACAACCGGCGACGTCTATCCTACCGGCCGAGCGCGATCTCAATCTTCCTGATATCCTCGGGTCTGTCGACCTCCCTGGAATCGTATCGGGTCTCCACGACCTTGATACGATAGCCGTGTTCCATGGCTCGAATCTGTTCGAGTTTTTCAATGGACTCGATCCGGCCTTGCGGCAACGAGGCAAAGCAGCGCAGGAAATCCATTCGAAAGGCGTATATCCCGAGGTGTTTGAAGATATCGATCGGTTCCTGGGTCTGACCGGTAAAAGGGATGGGAGAACGGGAGAAATAGAGGGCAAAGTTCTCTTTGTCAAATACGCATTTTGCGTGATTTGGGTCCGGGATCTCGGATGGATCAGTTATCTTGTATATCAGGGTAGACATTACAAGGTCGAGATCGTTCTCAAGTGGCGAGACGCACTCGGCAACGGACCGTGGATCAAAGGCTGGTTGATCGCCCTGGATGTTGACCACGATGTCTTTATCCATGAGTTCAAGGGCTTCAGCGGCCTCTGCCGCCCTGTCCGAACCGGACCGATGCCTTGGCCCCGTGATCAGCGCCCGGCCGCCAAACCCCTCAACACACCTGTAGATCCGTTTGTCATCCGTGGCAACGACCAGGTCGGAAAGAATGTCGACTTGCTTAGCCCTTTCATATACGCATTGGACCATAGGCTTGCCAAGAATCAGGGCCAGCGGCTTTCCTTCAAACCTCGTAGAGGCGTACCTGCACGGAATAATACCGACTATTTTCATGATGCAACACCGTCTCGGCTCCCGGCCTTGCGAATGGCGGAAATGATGGTCTCAAGGCGATCTTTGCTCATTTTTACCGGAATTGGATAAACAAGGAGTCTTTCGAAAATCGCTTTCGACCTAGGAAGGTCATCGGGCATGTATCTTAAGTCCTGGCCTTGTTCCCTTTCCTTGAAAGGCCATCCTGTTCGCGAAAGAGTCAATCCCCCGAGCAGGTGTTCCCATTTCGGATAGAAATGCCAGGTATTTTCCTTGAAGTAAATCGCACCCGCGTTTTCCTTGCGCAATACCTCATTGAACCTCCTTGCCGCGTCCCCGTCCGGGAGAAAAAAGGCCAGGAAGGTTGCCGTGTCTCCTGCGGGATCAGGGAGCTTGCGAAAAGTCACATTGTTCAGTTCCTCAAGAGCCTGGCGTATGGCCTTCTTGTGCTTTTTCTGTGCGGCGATCATTCCCTTTAGCCTGGCGAGCTGGGCGAGTCCGATCGCCCCCTGAAGCTCGCCCATTCTGTAATTGAACCCGATGAACCGGCGGCCTTCAAGCCCGCGTTCCAGTTTCGGGTTATGGTCGTGACCATGGTCGTGATACTCCGAGCAGTTCTGATAAATCGTCTCATCATCGGTGACGATCATGCCCCCTTCACCCGTTGTGATCGTTTTGACCGGATCAAAGGAGAAGATTCCTATGGTCCCGAACGTGCCCAGACCACGGTCGTTAAAGGTCCCTCCGCAGGCCTGGGCCGTATCCTCGATTATGGGGATACCGTGTTTTTCCCCGATGGCGACGATTTTGTCTATGTGGGCCGGAGCTCCCAGCATGTGGACCGGGATAATGGCCCTGGTGCGCGGTGTTATTTTTTTTTCAAGGTCTTCCACGTCCATGCAAAGGGTCTCGTCCACCTCTGTGAATACCGGAACGGCCCCGCTTTCGAGAATAGCCTCCCATGTGGCCACAAAGGTGAATCCCTGGGTAATGACCTCATCGCCGGGGCTGATACCCATGGCTGCCAGGGCCACACGAAGAGCCGCGGTTCCGGATGAGACCGCCTGCGCGTATTTTGCCCCGCATTGTTCGGCAAATCGCTTTTCGAATTCCGCTACCTTGTATACGCCCTTTCGCTTGTCCGCGAATTCATACCGGAACAACACGCCGGTCTCCAGCACTTCCAGAATTTCACGCTTTTCCTCTTCGCCAAAAACTTCAAACCCAGGCATCAGTCTCCTCCTATCTCTAAAAAGCCCTCTCGTAAATTCGCACGGCTGCCTCTGTGGTCATCTTTCTCGGGTTGTTTGCGATGGGCCGGGCCACTGTCATGGCCATCTCAGCCATATCCTCCACGGCTGAC
>MAXM01000060.1:635-2741 GCA_001751015.1 Desulfobacterales bacterium C00003106 | reverse complement strand
ACGCCATCTTCAGCAGAAGACCGGGCCGTTGTAGCAGTCCCCATGAGCGACGCGACCTCTGCGTACTTGATCTGCGCGCTTTCCATGTTATATTCCATGATATATGGCAGTAGAACCGCGTTTGCCAGCCCGTGAGGAATATCAAAAAAGGCCCCAAGGGGATAGGCCAGAGCGTGACAGGCCCCGACTCCCGCGCCGGCCAATGCAAGCCCTCCTAAAAGGCTTCCGAGCAACATCTTTTCGCGGGCCTCCCGATCCTCTCCGTTTTCAACAGCTCGCTTCAGATTGGCGCCGATAAGGGCCACGGCCTGCCTTGCCACAAGATCCGTTAACGGATTCGACTGCAGCGACGTGAATGCCTCGATGGCATGCGTGAGGGCGTCTGTCCCTGTTTGAGCGGTCTGATTAGGGGGCAGGGTCACGGTCAGTTCCGGATCCAGGAGGGCGAGGTCCGGGTACATGAAACGGCTGTTGATCCCCCCCTTTTTTTTCTTTGCGCGCATGGTGAAAACAGCGGTAAAGGTCACCTCGCTTCCCGTGCCCGAAGTAGTGGGAATCATGATGGTGGGCAGGCCGGGCCGCGGGACCGTTTCGAGTCCGATATAGTCCTCAGCCCTTCCGTTGTTTATGGCCAGCATAGCAACCGCCTTGGCCACATCAAGACTGCTTCCACCGCCCACGCCGACTACAAGGTCACAGCCTTCTTTTTTGGCCAGTTTTGCTCCCTCATCGGCGAGGATCGGCTCCGGTTCCGGCGTTACCTTGTCGTATCGGACATAAGCAATGCCGCCTGCTGAAAGAGACTCGTAAACACGCTGCGCCACGCCCGCCTGCTCAAGCCCCTGATCAACCACGAGCAGGGCCTTTTGCCCGGCAAGCGCTTTCACTTCCTCTGCCAGATTTTCTACGGCCCCACAGCCGA
This sequence comes from Desulfobacterales bacterium C00003106, assembly GCA_001751015.1. GTDB lineage: Bacteria > Desulfobacterota > Desulfobacteria > Desulfobacterales. The sequence goes on along the minus strand of MAXM01000060.1, from coordinate 1,819 downwards.
ACAGTATTTTTTTTGCGCCTTGAAAGGCAAAAACAGGTTCCATCCCAGTCCCTCCTTCAGGGTTTGTTTGCAAACAGGTGTACGAAAAGGCACACAATGACTCAAATACAATTGACAGGGCGATTCTGTCAAGCTGAAAAACCGTCAGCGGATGTTGCACGTTCCCGGCAGGAAGGACATCATTTTTTGGCCACAAGGTCTTTTATTATTTGCGCATGCCTTCCGGCGGCCCCCCGGTTTTTCAAGACCGCCTCCCTGGCGCGTTTACCGTACGCATTCAGCGCCTTTGGGTGATGCAGAAACCAGATCAACTTCTCCGCCAGCATCCCGGGACTCGAAACCGGCACACCCGCCTCTGCTTCTTCCAGCAACTCCTTTGCGTCCGCAAAATCTTCCATGGATGGGCCGTAGAACACGACCTTTCCCCAGATTGCCGGCTCCAATGGATTTTGTCCGCCGAGCGGCACGAGACTCGCGCCGGAAAAGACAATCGTTGCTATGCTGTAAACCTTGAAGAGTTCGCCAAAGGTATTGATGATGACAACCTTTTCCGTACGTGTTGCCTTGTTCTCACCAAGGTCGGTCCGCAGTTGACAGTTGAAGCCGCGCTTTTTAACCATGGAGACAATAGCAGGCGTTCTATCGATATGCCTCGGAACAATGATCAAAAGGATGTCCGGAAATTCGGCAAGGATTTTCTCATATACATCCAGGATCATTTCCTCTTCGCCATGACGCGTGTTGCCTGCCACAAAAACCGACTGGGAACCCTCAAGATTCAGGAGCCGGCGTATATCAGCTTCTATTGCCGGGTCAGCGCAGGCGCCGAGCAAATCATATTTGGCGTTGCCGTTTATATGGATTCCGGCAGGGTCTGCGCCCATGGATTTGATGCGGTCGGCATCCTGTTTTCGGATCATACTGAAGATATCGATATTTATCAGGACCTCCCGAAAAAAAGGACGCAGCCTGAGATACGAGGCGATCGATCTCGCAGATATCCGTCCGTTAATCAGGGCGGTCTTTATGCCCATCCGGTGCGACTCAAAAAGCCACGTGGGCCAGAGTTCGGTTTCCAGAAAGACCATGACATCCGGGCGAACCGCAAGCAGCGATTTGCGGACTGAACCCACAAAATCAACAGGTGCATAGATAACAGGAATATCGTTTGAAAAGGTCTCCCT
>MAXM01000060.1:379-611 GCA_001751015.1 Desulfobacterales bacterium C00003106 | reverse complement strand
TTCCAATACTTCAATCAAGGCAGCGGCCACCTTGATCTCGCCGAGAGACACGGCATGAATCCATATCCGGGGGGACCCTGAAAGACCTTCAACTGCTTGCCGGGGAACGAATCCGAGTCGTTCTTTAAGATGCTGACCATGTCGTCGCGTTACCCGGGCATAGCCCCAGAAAACGGGAAGCAGAAATATGAACAGCCCCATGGTCAAAACCTGATATGGTCTGTAGAATATG
>MAXM01000060.1:172-323 GCA_001751015.1 Desulfobacterales bacterium C00003106 | reverse complement strand
TTGCCTCATCAATGAGCATGATCGGGATATCATCTTTGATTTCATAGAGGAGTTTGCACCTGTCGCAAATGAGCCCGTCTTTTGTCCCGTTCAGATAGATGTCCCCCTTGCATTTCGGACATGCAAGGATGTCGAGCAATTCCTGACTGAT
>MAXM01000060.1:0-157 GCA_001751015.1 Desulfobacterales bacterium C00003106 | reverse complement strand
TTGGTCCATCAACTCCCTGATCCACTTGTATTCCGTCTCAAGGCCTTTACGGATCGAGACGGCCGGGTTGTACCCGAGTTCTTCACGCGCCATGGTCATGTCCGCAGATGTATGGCGCACATCACCCTTTTGCATCTGCTGATAATCCACAGTAGCC
>MAXM01000059.1 GCA_001751015.1 Desulfobacterales bacterium C00003106 | reverse complement strand
CTGAACATGGTTAAGGCGCTATCCGTCTTGAAGCGATTAGAAAAGGCCGTCAGTGATTATCTGTTACAGATGGTATCCAATGGATATGCCGACAGCACCTGTATGCGTTATGAGCAGGCATTGAAGCATTTTCTCCATTTTATAAACCAAATGGTAATTCCATGGGATGCTGTTTTTACTTTTGAAACGTTAAAAAACTTTCAAAAAGAAAGCGGGCTTATCCGTGCATCAAGTCCGGTAAGGGGACTTTCCCGATATCTGTTTGAACAAAACAAAATCCGGCGGCCTATAGAAAAACCGATTCAAAAATTGCCGGAAATCTATGAGGATTACCTGCTCTACTATGCAAAAACCAGGCAGGTTCTTCATCTTCAGCTTCTGCGAAGTCGAAGAACCCTGCAAGCTTTAAATGATTATCTTGCAAAACATAATATTAAGCTGCCCAAGATCCGCATTGAGCATATCGACGCCTTTCTGTCCGAGAGGAATGTGAATTTTACACCGATAACGCGCCAGAATCAAAGATCCAATGTTCGACAATTTCTAAGATATCTGTATCAGGAGCGCAGGATATTAAAACGGAATTTAGCGCCGTTGATCATAGGCGCTCCTTTGTTTGCACAGGCCAAACCGCCGAGATTTTTACGGCCTGATGAAATGCAGCGGTTGTTTGACAGTTTGTCGACTTGTTCCGCCAAGGCGCTTCGAACATCAGCCATGATTCACTTGGGCTATACCCTGGGTCTTCGTCCAAAGGAAATCAGTTTGATAACCCTGGATGACATAAGCTTTGGCCGGTGTGAAATTCATCTGCCGGATCGTAAAAGTAACAATCCTATCAAGCTTCCTTTGCCTGAAGTTACGATCAAGGCCATCGCGGCTTATATTGTCGGCGCCAGAGCCCAAAGCAACCGGCGACATCTTTTCTTAAGTCTTCGCGCTCCATATGAGCCGATTACGCCTGCTGCGGTCAGCAAGGATATCGGCCTTTGTATGCGAAAGGAGGGCTTGTCTTCATCGGCCTATTGGCTGCGGCATACATATGCACAGAACCTGCTTGAAGCCGGAGCATCGGTCTTTGAAATCAAACAGATGCTGGGCCACGACAGAATCCGGACTACCCAACGCTATATTCATATCCATACCAGACTGATGTGCGAGGTACTTTTTGATGATTCCCTTTAAAAGTTTTATGGCGTTACAACTTGAAGAATATATCGCTTATCGCAGGTCTCTTGGCTATACTGATAAAAATTTAAGATCACAGCTTCGCCCCTTTGACCGATATCTTATAGAGAAATCAGCGGATCGGACAAGTCTTGAGCCCCGGTTTTTTCTTGAGTTAAGAAAAGATCTCAAGGGTGAGCCGCGGACTGTCAATGGTATTTTGTCAGCGCTGCGTGGTCTTTTTCAATACCTGATACGCAAAGGAATCTATAAAGAAAACCCGTTACTGGATATTCCTTTGTGTACGGAAAATGCTTATATCCCCTTTGTTTTTTCTCCGGATCAAATTGAGCAATTGCTCTTAGCTATTCAAAAAAAGATACGTAAAAGCCGGATGCATTTCTTCAACGATCTAACCGCCTATGTTGCTATCGTGCTGATGGCCCGATGCGGTATGAGAATCTCGGAACCACTGAGGCTGCAACTTGAGCACTATCGCAGCAGGGAAGGAACGCTTTATATTGAAAAAACCAAGTTCAGCAAAGACCGGCTGATACCGGTTCCAAAACCGACAATCAATGAAATAAATAATTACCTGACTGTTCGAAATACCTTTATAGGAGAAAGTCAAAACCCGTATCTGTTAGCCGAACAAAATGGCAAAAGACTGCCGAATAACAGAATTTATCCTGTTTTTCATCAGGCAGTTAAAGATATCGGTATAGATCAGCCCCGGCGGATTATAGCCAATACCACTTTTGGCGCTCCTGTCTGTCACAGTTTAAGGCATTCTTTTGCCATAAACACCTTGAAACAAATCAAAGATCAGGGAAAATCGCCTCAATATGCCTTGCCAATCCTATCGGTTTATATGGGACATCGTAAGTATCAATATACAGCCGTATATCTTAAAGTGTTAGACGCAAAGCACCGTCAGGGACTGGTTGACTTTGCCATATCAATGCAGGATAAGATATGAAGCTTACAATCTGCATACATCAATATTTTGATCAGTACCTGCCCCGCATCAAAGGAGCAAGTAATGAGACAATCAATTCTTACAGAGATACCTTTACGCTCTTTCTATCCTTTGCCGCACAACATCTAAAAATTGCAACTAAAGAACTTAAGATCGAAAATCTTACGCCGGATTTGATATTTGCCTTTCTTGATCATCTTGAAGATCATCGTAATAATGGCGCAAGAACCCGTAACAGCCGTTTGGCAGCCATCAGGTCTCTTTCTAAAATGATACGATTGATGTACCCTGAACATCGTGAAACAGCGGAACTGATACTCAATATCCCGCAAAAGCGATACCGTAAACGGTTAATCGGTTACCTTACGCCCGATGAAATCCTTAAGGTTTTTCAATCGGTTGATCTAAAGGAAAAACAAGGCGTTCGCGACTATACCATTTTGCACCTTCTTTACGACTCCGGCGCCCGTGCCAGTGAGATTGCAACGCTTGACATCGACTATTTTGATCCTAAAAAAAGAACTCTTGCGATTTTGGGAAAAGGGAATCGCTATCGTTTGATACAATTGTGGAGTAAAACAACAGAACTTGTTGTGTGCTATATCAAAAAGTATCGGGTAAAACCCAAACCGTTATACACCGACCGCCTGTTTATAAATCAACGCGGCGAAGAATTTACAAGACACGGCATTTATCGTATTTGTAAAAAGTATCTAATCATAAATGTCTCTGCCAAACGTCTCAAAGATCTGAGCCCCGCCCACAGCTTCAGACATTCTTGTGCAGTAAATATGCTCTCTTCCGGTGCGGCGCTTACTGAGATAAAAAACCATTTAGGACATGAAAAGCTTGAATCAACCATGGTGTATCTCAAACTGAATCTGTCCCGGAAAAGGCAGGTGCAGAAGGAGTTCGTTAAATATGCCCAATCAATATTATCTGATGATCCCAAGATAGAAGATCTGATTGATTGGGAGAATAAAGAAGAAACTTTAAACTGGCTTGACAGTCTTTAAGGAAAACTTTATCGTGAGCCGGATTGAAAGAAGTATGTCTACGTATCAATTATTATGTTGTCAGTCTGTTTTGATCAACGGAATAATTATGGATAACATGTTGTATTATAAGAATATTTTCAATATCGGACTTTTTTTGCCAATAAACTTATATATTCAATAGGTTAGAAAAACTCACAACATAAGGGTCANNTAAAGGGGTCAAGTCTCCGATTGACCTTTGTAAATCATATTGTTTATTTTATCAAAGCGTTTTTGAAATTTCCGGTCTTTTCCCAGCCTGTTTTTTATGCGCTCTACCGCACTGCTGACAGAGCTGTGTTTGTTTAAGTTAAAGAGGGCTCCGATTTTTAACAGCGGTTCAGCTCTGATTGTTCTTATCAGATAAATCGCAACATGTCGAGGTTCGTTCTCAGTACCGCGTTTTACTGTAAATAGCTTGTCTCTGTGGATTTTGTAAAATCTGCATATAGTTTCTATAATTGTCTCAGAATCCGGCGCAAGGGTTTTTGAATCAGGAACTTCCATATGACGCTTTTGTCTGAAAAATTTATTCTTCACCCATTGAATAAATTTTTCACTTCCAAGCATTGACGGCAAATATTTTTTGTCAAAAATCTGGTTTATTTCCTCTGATATGTCCTCCGCCATAAACTGCCTGTACTTTCTTATCTGCTGGTTCTTATGAGGTGTCAGCATATTAAGAATAAACCGGGAATAAAGCCAGTCCCATTTTTTTGCATTTGAGATGTAACCCTTGTGGCTGGACCACTGATACTGTTCCGGTTTTTCAGCAAGACCAGCATTTACCGGGTTTTTATGTATGTATCTGACAAGCTGAAGCAGATAACTGTCAGCATCAACAAGAATGGACTTGTAACGGCCCTTGAATAAAGTCCCGTCACATTTATGCCTGGCATTATGTCTCTGTGTGTAAACGCCATTAATGTGCCTCATGCATCTGGCCAAATTCATATCCGGTGTTTGGGCAAGTAGGTGATAATGGTTTGGCATAAAACAATAAGCAGCGACCCTGATATTAAAGAGATCTGATGTCTCCTGCAAAAGATCAAGAAAACAGAGATAATCAGCGTTATCTTTAAAAACCTTTTCGCCTCGCCGTGAACGGTTCATAACATGATGCCAAGCATCAGGGTATTCAATTCTTAATGGTCTAGACATCGGTTCTCTTTATTATAAATTGCACCAAACGTCAATAGGAGACTTGACCCCTTAATGGTCTAGACATCGGTTCTCTTTATTATAAATTGCACCAAACGTCAATAGGA
>MAXM01000058.1 GCA_001751015.1 Desulfobacterales bacterium C00003106 | reverse complement strand
TCGAAAACCATGTCCGGATACGATGTCCTTGCAGGGCGCTTGATGAAATAGTACTCAATTCCTGCGAGACCATGTACTCCCAAAGCAAAAAACTCGTCACTGCTATGGTTGGTTGCAGCGCCAATTATGTATGTGCAATCTACTTCCGTATAGCAGAAATCCGGTCCGGCCCCTCCGTAGAATACAAAGGAGTTGTTGAGCGGAAAATGACCTTTTAAGGTAGGAGAAAAATATACGTTTTTGATATCAACCATAAAAGAATCACCGAAGATCAATGTATTTTTAGAAGCTTCGTCAGAAGAATAACTTCCGAGGGTAAATTCAATTCCGATATGACTCGATATCTTCCTTTCATAGGCAAATTCCCATGCAAAATTGCTGAGGTTCTGCGCATCGATTTTCCAATAATCCGTAAAATCGCTCTCTTGAAAAAAAATGCCCCCCAGTTTGATCGACAAGGCGTTTTTTTTTCGAAGATGCCTGTCGTTTTCCACGGCGTAAAGGGCATTGCTGACAGTAAACAGAAGTCCCAGCGTCAGGAACAAGACCTTTCTTAGAAACATACCCTCTCCTCCTTGTCTTCAGATATACCAGGGAAAACCGCGCTTATTATTAGATAAGGGCTCGGCCAAAAATAACTTGGTAGAATTTGCGCCCGAATTTGCCGTAGATTTAATCGATCTGATTGAGCAAAACCGCAGGAATAGCGGGCTATTTCGAGGACTTTTGCGATTAAAGATCGGTTAAAGATATGGTGAAGTCGGGATGCAAAAATGCCAAGTTATTTTTTGCCGAGCCATAAGGAACGGGGACGAAAAATACTCATACGGCGTCAGTATTCGAACTGTACTGCCTGCAGAGAGCCGGAACAACCCGGAGCGCTCGCCCCGCATGTTGGGGTGAAGACAAACTCGACGGTGACCGGTGTCTCCTCGTTCGTGCGGGCAACACCTGTACGGATAATATACGGATTGTTGGTGCTTGGGTCTGAAGGATCTCTCCAGGTGCCCGGATATGTAACCACATCAGGATAGACTACATCTTGCAAGACCACCGCCTTAACATCGGTTTTTGTCACCTTAAACGCGGACCCTGCAATGGGTGGGTTTCCGTTCTCATCCTGGATATACACGGTGTAGGTTACATCACTCTCGCGCCGCTCTTGAGTGATCGTCATATGACACCTCCCTGAAAAGAGGATCGGCATGCGGGCCATGATAAGATTTGTAAGGCCGGTTTTGCTCTCATTCCAGATCGGAGACCCGCTTGTTAATCCGGTTGTCGCCTTATACAAATTAATTCCCTCGCCTCCTATATACAGGGCGTTCGGGCTTCCGGCGATGTCCGGAGCCATAACGTGCTGGGCAAAAAGCGTCGTATCATCCGCATCCGGCGGATCAAACTCGGGAAGACCGCTGTTTGCTTCCTCCCATGCCCCTGCTGTCATCCATCCATCGGCATTCAAGCCGTGGACATACAGATTACCCACTGCATGCGGCTCAAGGGAACCCCAGAAACAGGTAATAGCATACAGTCTGTCATTACCGTCGTCCACGAGAAGGTCCTTGATTGTCCCGGCAGTGTCCCTGGTAGTGGTGAATCGGAATGAATCGTTGACCTCAAAATCGCTGGTTCCGTCTGATATGGTAAAAGATACCATGCTGTTATTCGATGTGTATGGAGTCCCTTCCGTTGCGTTTGGCTGTTCCCTGGACACACTGCCGACAACGCTGAACGTGCCCCCTTCAGCCGCGGCTGCGGTGCATGTGACTGTCCAGGATTCGGACAAGGTATCGTCGTCAACAGTCACCTCGCTCATTACCCCGTTGCCCTTATTAGCAGGATCAGCTACCGGCGTGGTGGCGCTCAATCCCTTTCCCATTCCGCTGTTCCACGCAGCCCACGTTCCTCCGCTGTCCATGCTCACCCATACTCCGGCAGCCTCAGTGCCCGCGTATATAATATCCGTCGTTCCGTTGGATAGCGGGTGCAGAGCAAGACAGTTTATGTAATCTCCGCTAAAGGACCCCAGCTCCGCCCATGTTTGGCCGCCGTCGGTACTCTTGAAGACGCCTGTTCGAGTGGCTGCGTATAAGACTGCAAAGGCACCGCTTGCGCCTGGAACCTTTACAATATCCAGGACGGTCCTTCCGTGACCTATTCCGCTTGTCCGGAAGTCTTTTCCATCAGTTGCGTACATGGCGCCCAGACCCTCGGTTCCCACCCATACATAGTCGCTGTTGTCGTCGCATAGCACCGTCAAGACAACAGCCTCTGTGCTGAGAACTCCATTCCACTCTTCCGTATTGTCGCTGTTCCATGTGTTGCCCCCGTCCAGGCTGCGATACACGTTCCCTCTGCCAAGGTAGCCGGTTGCTGCATAGACAACGTTGGGGTCATCAGGATCAACGTCGATATCATTCACATAAGGATCGAGCCAGTTCTGTCCCTGAATGGTGGATGATCGGCTTATGTTTGTCCAGGTTGCGCCGCTGTCCGTGGACTTGTATACGCCGCCGCCGTCTGTTCCGGCATAGATAACATTGGTGGTCGCAGGGGTGACCGCGAGACAGGTCACATGCGTGGTCCGCCCTCCGTTGTTGGTCTCGCCCGTAACTGAAACAAAACCTTCGAGTGGTTGAGGATATGTACCTGATGAGTGCAGATTATTGGATGCCAAGCCATTTAAAGTGGCGGCGCTGCCGGGCTCAAAAAAACCGCCGGTATTATATGTCTTAAAAGAAATGGATGTTTTGTCCGGAATGGCGTTGCCATAGATATCCCCGGCATTGACAGAAATCACATCTTCCAGGTTGGCGTCATACAATCCTGACATATTGACGTACTCTGCAAATATTCCAAACTCCTCTCCTACAGGAGGACCAGCGTTAATGGCGACCTGGCATGTTGTTGTGCTGATATTCGTATCGTGGTGGTAAACCGCCTTGATGCCTACCGGCCCTGACTTGAAACCGCTTCTGAGGATGGTGCTTACCTGGCCGTCTGTTGTCAGGGCCGAAGTCGGCAGGATATCCTCACCGCCGTTGGGACTGCTGTCAATATAAAAATCGATCCTGTATCCATCGGTCACATGGTTGCCCCGGGAGTCTTTTACATCAAAGGTAATGAGGGAGGTGGATTGCCCGCCCGTGCCCTTAACGTCAATTGATGCAGGATCGGGAGAACCTTCGGCTATCTCGATAAGGGCAGGCCGGGGTTGAATATCTATGGTCTCCAAGCCGGTGAGCGTAATAGAGATTGCCGTATAGATTTGTCCGTCTGCGGACTCAGCCGCAATCAGAGCAATACCGTCTTGAGGGACAGAGCTGGGGGCAGTGTATGTAACTGTGGCCACGCCACCGGTAGTCTCAGCCGTCGACGCGGAAAGCGTGCCGGCGCCGGAAGGAATCGAAAAACTGATCACCTCCCCATCTGCCGCAGCGTCACCGTTGGCGCAAGTCACTGTAGCAATGATCGTGCTCGTGCTCGATCCGTCAGCCGGCAGACTATCCGGTGTCGCGCTGACTACGATAGAACTCACTGATCCAGTGGGTGTCGCGGACGTTCCCGTTCCCGTTCCCCCGTCCCCTCCTGTGCTGCAGCCAGTCAATATCACGAGGGAAATACACAAGACACGAACAAACAAAAACCTCAATAAGCTGCTCTTCATTTCCTTGCTCCCTTGCCAAAGGATGAAAAAAAACCGTTGCATCCCCGTTCTCAACTCTCTCTTTGCGCACCCACACGCACAATGCCCGCCAATTCGGCCGCATCTCAACAAGGCGACCTCTTTTTGGGCAAGCCCTCAGCTACGGAAAACTGCTTCGGTCATACCTTCATCACAATCAAAGAAAAACCGCTATTTTGTTCGTTTTGATTCAGACACTAACTTAGGACGGGGACAAAACAACTTCCTCAACTATGCGCCTACTTGGGGAACTTATTTCGTCTCCGTTCCTAAATTTAATTACATTGAAATCCCTAAGTCAATAGAGATTCTGCTAATTGTCTCCTGCCGGACAAACCGAAAATTTTTTACGAGGTCGCCATCGTTTGCTATCTTTTCGTATTTTTTGAAGAAATTGATGAAATAGCAGATATAGTTTGCTCAATTTCATAGTAGTGATATACTGATTCAATTTGGGTTTTCAACCTGTGCGGTTAGCCATTAGCCGTTAGCATTGAAAAGGGGTGAAAATGAGAGATTTTAGAGAACTTAATCAACAGGTCCATGAGGTAAAGAGGACGTTGAACAGTTTTATCCAAAAGCTAACCGCACAGGTCGAACTTTTTGAGTTACGTTTCAACCCGGAACCGTGAACGCTGAACTGCTCAACCCGGGTATTGACTTAGCTGTTATAGACCTTCACCTAAATAATTGCACGGCGTTATCGGTCAAAATCCTCGACAACGTACCCCAATGTATGCCTTACTCGAATTTTTCCCTCTAGCCTTGTGC
>MAXM01000057.1:13433-13641 GCA_001751015.1 Desulfobacterales bacterium C00003106 | reverse complement strand
CCTCTGTAAGCATCTGAGCATTGTCCATTTCGTCTATGATTTGTCTTCAGGTTGAAGGCTGGAGTATTTCAACCTGTGCGGTTAGCCATTAGCCATTAGCCGTTAGCATTGAAAAGGGATGAAAATGAGAGATTCTATACAACATAAGGAACAGGTCAATGAGGTAAAGAGGATGTTGAACAGTTTTATCCACAAGCTAAGGAACGGG
>MAXM01000057.1:0-13381 GCA_001751015.1 Desulfobacterales bacterium C00003106 | reverse complement strand
TTGCTATTCCATCAACTTTTGTGATTTGAGATCGAACAAATTTGACCCAAATCTATGCGCCTACTTGGGCAAGTTATTTCGTCCCCATTCCTAACCGCACAGGTCGCAATTTTTTACCCATTGGGCGCAATCTCTAATTAACGTAATGCCTTGATTTTCCAGAGCTAAACGCTAACAGCTAATCGCTCAATTCAGGTTACATCAACGAGTTGGGTTCTATTCGATACCCCCGCAAAAAATCACGGCCTGTATTGGTTGTCCTGGAACTTGCCGTATTTTTTTCTAAATCGTTCGATACGACCGGCAGTATCCACCAGCTTCTGCTGTCCTGTGAAAAACGGGTGGCACTTGGAACAGATTTCGATCCGGATGTCCTTTCTGGTTGAGCCGGTCTCAAAGACAGCGCCACACGCACATGTAACTTTGGTCTCGTGATAGTCGGGGTGAATTCCTTTTCTCATGATAAATCCTCCTGATACGCGTTCTTTTTCGTCCCGCCCGGGACGTTTTGATCAAACGTATCCCTCTCCCACAAGGGGAAGGGATGAATGAATGTTCCCGCCTGTCCGGAGCCGAAACGTGTCAACCGAACAATGCAGGATGCCAAACTATTTAATATAACTCAAGTCAGGACCAAAAGCAACTCTTGTTTGCACTCCCAACCCACTGACGCGTATTTCCCCATCACCCCAGCCTCCCGCAAGGGAAGATGGGAAAGATGTTTGTCACGGTTGTCTGCGGTCGCGGTCGAGTGTCATGGAATGATCCTTTTCCAGTTCGGAAAGACCGGTTATGATCTCGTTCAACGTGTCTGCAACTATCGTTATGAATAAGGGGTTGCTCAACTGCTTTTCATCTGCGGGATTAGTCAGACAGCCCACCTCTATGAGTATGGCCGGCATGTTCGCGCCGCCAAGAAGATATAAAGGTGCTATCCTGCATCCTCTGTCGTTGAGGTGTGAAGAATCTATCAGTTGCTTATGCACACGTAACGCCAAGGCCCGGCTCTTTGTTCGGAATTTTTCCTGTACACACGCCCACGCCGGAGATTCCTCCCTGGAATTCCAGTCCTCTGACGCCATTGCCGCTTGACCGGTTCTCTTCGCCTCCCTGCCTGACCAGTAGAATGTTGCCGCGCCGCTTGTCTTGTGGCGAAACCCTCCCCCTGTATGCAGACTGATAAGAATATCCGCATCATGATTGTTTGCCATTGCCGTCCGTTCTTCTATATCAATCCAATAATCGCCCGTTCTTGTCATCAATACGTTATAACGCCCGGACAGTCTCTCATTGAGGGCCTGTGCCAGCGAGAGAGTGATATCCTTTTCCCTGACACCGGAAGGACCTGTCACGCCGGAATCATGTCCGCCGTGTCCGGCATCAAGCGCAATAGCCACGACCTTACTCCTGGTCCCATCGTCCTTAACATATCTGTTCCCGGCATGCAGATCCTTCAACACAACAGAGGTGACCAGAAGAAAGAACAGCAAGAAAGCCGCGATTTTTGCCGTCAACTCATAGCCCCTGCGATCCTTTGCTACTATTTCCCTTGACACTTTTTCCGGTTCCTTATAAAAAATATCCGACATTGTGAAAATTTGTTGATAAACAACATTATTATCACAATTGGTTATTACGTCAATTGTCTTTTGCGAGAGTGGCGAAATTGGCAGACGCGCTGGACTTAGGATCCAGTCCGCTCGCGCGGATGGGGGTTCGAGTCCCCCCTCTCGCACCAACATTGATATATACCTCGAAAGGCCATAACTTGCGATTTTTCGCCGGCACTAAACATCAATAGCTGTGTTGCTCAGGCTTGAAATAGCTTGCTATTCCGCGCCTTCGCGCCTTGCTCTTGATGCTTATTGCTCACCGAGAAAATCGCAATTTATAACCTTCCAAGGTATAAGCCAAGTTGAGCGATTAGCCTTTAGCGGTTAGCTATTAGTTTAATGATTACAGAATGTTTTGCTATTACAAACTTTTACCCACTGGGTGCAACTCCTACTTAAGGAAGGCCATGAAAGTTAACGTAGAAGATATCAGCAGTGTCAAGAAGAAACTCCTTATCGAGATTCCAAAAGAAGATGTGATAAAAGAAACTGACAAGTTCTTCAATAAGCTGCGAAAGACAGTGAATCTGAAGGGATTTAGGACCGGCAAGATACCCCGGTCAGTCCTGGAAAGCAGATTCAGGAAAGAAGCAGCCTCTGAGATAGGCGCCGAACTGGTCAATATTTCCTATTCGCAAGCGGTTGAAGAAAACAATCTGGTCCCACTCGGCGTCCCGGAATTCGATTATCCCGAAGTTGTGTCAGGACAGGATTACAAATATACCACAACCATTGAAGTCAAGCCGTCTGTCAGCATCAAGGACTATACAGGGTTAAAGTTGAAGAAGTCCGTATACAAGGTCACAGATGACAAGATCGAAGAAAAACTTCGAAAACTTCAAAAAAACCTGGCGCAGATGCGGACCATAGACGAAGAAAGGCCTGTAACCAACGGTGATTTTGTACAGATTGATTACGAAGGTTTCAAAGATGACAAGCCCTTTCCTCCTGCCGGAAAATCGGAAAATTATGTTGGCGAGATCGGTTCCGGAACACTACTCAAGGAAATGAGCGATGAACTGGTCGGAATGACCCGGGGCGAGACAAAGACATTCCCGGTCAAGTTCTCTGATGATTATGTTCCAAAGGCCCTGGCAGGGCACGAAGTCTTCTTTACTGTCACCTTAAAGGAGATCAAGAACCAGATACTCCCGGATATAAACGACGACTTTGCTAAAGATTTGGGGGAGTTTTCGAATCTGGAAGAACTCAAATCAGCTATCCGGGAAGAAATGGAACGTAATTATGACAACTTTTCCGAAAAGCAACTCTACGAGCAGGTTATCGACAACCTGATTGCAAAGACGGATTTTGATCTGCCCGAGGTCCTGGTTAATCATGAGGTAAACCAGATGGCCGAACATGCGGAAAACAGTTTCGGAAGTCAGGGCATTTCATTGAAGGATATGGGGTATACGCATGATGACTTCCTGAGCAAATACCGGCCTGCCGCAGAGAGAAAAGTGCGGGGCCTTCTAACACTCGGAAAGATCATTGAACAGGAAGGATTTGTGATCAATGATGAGATCCTGAACAAAGGCTTTGAAATCCTGTCCAAGAGGTTGGGTCAGCCTCTTGAAAGCATCAAGATGGTTTATAAGCAAGACAAGGAACGGGCTGCCGGCTTCGAGGAAAACTTTCTCGAAGAACATGCCGTTGCATATATCATCGCAAACAGCGCTGTTGAAGAAGTGGAGGCGGGCGGTGACGAGAAAGACAAAGCGGATGATATGAAATAACGATCCCTTATACCTCGAAAGGCCATAACTTGCGATTTTTCGCCGGCACTAAACATCAATAGCTGTGTTGCTCAGGCTTGAAATAGCTTGCTATTCCGCGCCTTCGCGCCTTGCTCTTGATGCTTATTGCTCACCGAGAAAATCGCAATTTATAACCTTCCGAGGTATACACGCATCAAGATATAATTATACCTCCTTTTTGAAACCGTCAGATAATTCGTAGTGGAGAAATTCTATGCCGCTTATTCCAATGGTAATTGAACAGAGCTCGCGCGGAGAACGCGCGTACGATATTTTTTCCAGGTTGTTAAAGGACAGAATCGTCTTCCTGGGATCGCCTATAAACGATGAGGTTGCAGATCTTCTGATCGCTCAATTCCTTTTCCTGGAATCCGAAGATCCTGATAAGGAAATAAACCTTTATATCAATTCACCCGGAGGCCTTGTTTCTGCGGGGCTTGCCATTTATGACACAATGGAGTATATTAAACCTAGTGTCTCCACTTTGTGCATGGGGCAGGCCGCCAGCATGGGAGCTCTCCTTCTCGCAGCGGGAGCAAAGGGGAAAAGGTTTGCGCTTCCTCATTCAAGGATATTGATCCACCAGCCTCTCGGAGGATTTCAGGGCCAGGCGTCTGATATCGAAATCCAGACAAGAGAGATACTTCGGATGCGGGAATCCCTTAACAATATCCTGGCCAAGTGCAGCGGTAGAGACATAACGCAGATCCAGCAGGATACGGACAGAGATTACTATATGAGCGGACAAGAGGCCGAGGAATACGGCATCATAGATCACGTAATTGAAAAAAGAGAAACAGCCGAGGGTAATTGATGTTTTTCGGGGAGAAGATAAATCATGTCAAAACGGGGCAACATCGCAATGAATGACTTGATGTGTTCCTTCTGTGGAAAGAGTCAGAACGAAGTAAGAAAGCTGATCGCCGGTCCGGCGGTATATATCTGTGATGAATGCATTGAACTATGTAATGAAATCATCAGGGAAGAATACGAAAAAGGGAAGGAACCCCCGGGACAATCATCCATACCCAGGCCCGCTGAGATCAAGAAGACTCTGGATGAGTATGTAATAGAACAGGAACGGGCAAAGAAAATCCTTTCTGTCGCTGTATACAATCACTACAAACGAATTGAGAACGGTGTTCCCGCAGACGGCACGGAGATCCAGAAAAGCAATGTCCTTCTGATCGGACCCACGGGTTCGGGAAAGACCCTTCTTGCCCAAACACTGGCACGAGTGCTGAATGTGCCCTTTACTATTACAGACGCCACCACTCTCACAGAGGCGGGATATGTGGGAGAAGATGTGGAAAATATCATCGCAGGCCTGCTTCAACTTTGTGACTATGATGCAGAACGTGCATCCCGCGGGATTGTCTATATTGATGAAATCGACAAGATTGCCAGGAAATCCGATAATCCTTCCATCACGAGAGATGTTTCAGGTGAAGGTGTGCAACAGGCCCTGTTGAAAGTTATTGAAGGCACGGTGGCAAGTATACCCCCCAAGGGCGGGCGGAAGCATCCGCAGCAGGATTTTATCAGGATAGATACATCCAACATATTGTTTATATGCGGCGGAACATTCAACGGACTGGAACGTCTCATTAAGGGCCGTACCGGAACGAAAGCCATGGGATTCGGCGCGGAACTGATGAAGGTCCGGGAAGAAAATATCGGCAAAACCCTGAGCATGGTTCAACCGGAAGACCTCATAAAATTTGGTCTGATCCCGGAATTCATAGGCAGGCTTCCCGTAGTTGCGTCGCTGGGCGAACTGAATGAAGAGGCGCTTATCAAGATTCTTACAGAACCTAAAAACGCCCTGGTAAAACAGTTTCAAAGATTATTTGAATTTGAGGACGTGCACCTGCGCTTTACCGACAGCGCCCTCAAGGCAGTCGCAGAGGCAGCCCTCAAGAGAAAGTCGGGCGCCCGTGGTTTGAGGGCTATCCTGGAAGAATCTATGCTCGATATAATGTACGAAATACCTTCTATCGAACACCTTACAGAATGTGTAATAAACGAAGACGTAATCATGAACAAAGAAAAACCGATACTCCTTTTTGAAAACGAACAGACAAAAAAGCAGGCATAGGGTTGCGCTCTTTCCCTCCGCGCAGATAAAAAGATTCATTGCCCGAATTAAAACTCCCGGTTCCAGACCGTCATTGAGGTAATCCATGTTCATGAATAAATTCAAGAAGTCAGATCAACCTCCGATATTGATGAGCATGTCCATTGCTCTTCTTCCCCTGCGGGATATTGTAATCTTTCCCCATATGGTGGCGCCGCTTTTTGTGGGAAGAACCAAGTCCATCAATGCATTGTCAACCGCCCTTCGTCAAGATAACAAGGCCGTCTTTCTTGCCACTCAAAAAGACGCCTCTGTGGATTCGCCCTCTGAAGAGAATATATACGAAACCGGCACTATCGGAACCGTGCTCCAGCTCCTGAAACTGCCTGACGGCACTGTGAAGGCCCTCATAGAAGGGAAAAAACGGGCGAGGATAAAACACTATTTGCCGAATGACTCGTGTTTCACGGTCGAGGTTGAGGAAATATGCGAATCTGAGGAATATGGTCCCGAGATCGAAGCCCTTGCTCGAAATATTAAAAACGCCTTTTTCAGTTACGCAAGAACAAATAAGAACATTTCCAGTGAGTTGGCCAATACAGTCGCCTCCATCGAAGATCCTCCCCGGCTGGCGGATACGGTGGCGTCGCACTTTTCCTTCAAGATCAAGGACAAACAGCGACTCCTGGAAACAGAAGATGTTCCCCATAGAATGACACTTCTCTATGAGCTCATGCACTCTGAAATTGAAATCCTTCAGATAGAAAACCGCATCAAGGGAAGAGTGAAAAAGCAGATGGAAAAGATGCAAAAGAACTACTATCTGAATGAACAGATGCGGGCCATCAAAAAGGAAATGGGGGATACCGATGAGCAGCAGAGCGAATTGCAGGAACTCGAAAAACGTATTAAGCGTAAAAGGATGACAAAAGAGGCCTCTGCCAAGGTTCAGCAGGAGTTCAAAAAACTGAAAATGATGGCGCCCATGTCAGCAGAGGCCACAGTCGTGAGGAACTATATAGACTGGATACTTGATCTCCCATGGTTTGACAGGTCAAAGATTCAAAGAGACATTGAAAAGGCCGAGGATATCCTGGATGCCGATCACTACGGTCTGGAAAAGCCCAAGGAGCGGATTCTTGAATACCTCGCGGTTCAATCTCTTGTAAAAAAGATCCGCGGACCTATCCTCTGTCTTGTCGGACCGCCGGGTGTGGGGAAAACGTCCCTGGCCCAGTCCGTAGCGAGGGCTACAAATCGCAAATTCATCCGTCTCTCTTTAGGGGGGGTGCGTGATGAAGCCGAAATTCGCGGCCACAGACGAACCTATATCGGCGCCTTGCCCGGCAAGGTTATACAATCCTTAAAAAAAGCAAGGGTGAACAACCCTGTCTTCTGTCTCGACGAAGTGGATAAGATGAGCACTGATTTTAGAGGAGACCCGTCTGCTGCTCTCCTTGAAGTCCTCGATCCGGAGCAGAATTGCGCATTCTGTGATCATTACTTGGACATTGATTATAACCTTTCTGAAATCCTTTTTATCACCACCGCCAACACGCTGCCCAACATCCCGGTGCCGCTGCAGGATCGAATGGAAATTATTCGGCTTCCCGGTTACACGGAACATGAGAAACTCCGGATAGCCAAGGGTTTTCTCGTGGCCAAGCAGATAAAACTGAACGGGTTAAATGCAAAGAATCTCCATTTTTCTGACAATTCCATCCTGACGATTATCCGGGAATACACGAAAGAGGCGGGGGTCCGTAATCTCGAACGTGAGATAGCTTCCGTATGTCGCAAGGTCGCCCGCAAGGTCGCCCAAAAAGGGCAGGATACAAACATCCTGATCTCGGAACAATCTGCAAGAAAATATCTCGGCACGCCTCGCTACAGGCATGGCCAGGTCGAAGAAAAAGATGAGGTTGGCCTTAGCACAGGTCTTGCCTGGACAGAGGTTGGAGGAGAGATCCTGACCATTGAGACGATCTTTATGCCCGGAAAAGGCAAGCTTGATGTAACCGGCAAGCTGGGGGACGTGATGCAGGAATCGGCTCGCGCCGCCTTGAGTTACGTGCGGTCGCGCGCCACGCGTCTTGGTATCAATCCGGGCTTCTATCAGGAAACGGATATACACATACATGTCCCTGAAGGGGCTATTCCAAAAGACGGCCCCTCGGCCGGCATTGCAATAGCAACCTCCATTGTATCGGCTCTGCTCAGGAAACCGGTCTACAGAAATGTGGCGATGACCGGTGAAATTACCCTTCGGGGACGAGTGCTTCCGATCGGAGGCCTAAAGGAAAAGATACTTGCAGCACATCGCGGCAGGATTACCAGGGTCATCATGCCTGCCGAGAACAAGAAAGACCTGAGCGATATCCCTGCTCCGATCATGAAACAGATCGAAATAGTCCTGGTCGATCACGCAGACGAGGTCATGTCCAGCGCAATTAAACTTAAGGCAAACGAGTCCATTTTTCAGGAAGAAGAAGAGAGCCTGCCAGGATTCATACCAAAGAAAAGTCAAGAGATACAACCAGATATTAATCGCGATAGTACGATTAATTAGAAACGGGACCACAAAACAGGTGTAGCAAATGGAACAAACATTATCGATTATTAAACCGGATGGTGTGGCAAACAGCCATATTGGAGACATAATCAAGCAATTTGAATCAAGCGGGCTTAAGATTGTTGCAATGAAGATGATTCATTTGAGCAAGAAGGAGGCCCGGGGATTTTACTCAGTACACAAAGCACGACCCTTTTTTGACAGCCTGACGGATTTCATGTCATCAGGCCCCGCCATAGCCATCGTTCTGGAGGGTGAAGACGCTATCGCAAGAAACCGAGAGCTCATGGGGGCTACCGATCCTAAGGATGCCGCCGGGGGAACCATCCGCAGCAATTTTGCGACTGACAAGGAAAAAAATGCGGTGCACGGTTCAGATGCTTCGGAAACAGCCGTCTTAGAGATTGCCTATTTTTTCAGCAAGCTGGAGATTGTTGGTTAGGTCGACAGCATCAGGGATTCTCTTTCACTTTGTTCTTGACATTTGATCAACGAATAGACTAAAGATGCGTCTTTTGTTTGTTGTTTTCAACAATCGTATCCCTGTGCAGTTGCGGAACGATTACCTCAACTTCTCAAGAAAAGCAATTGTCCTTTTGCCCCAAAATCCCCTTCAAGGGAGAACCTGAAACCTTTTTTAGAGAATATTTGACTGTTGAGCTATACCTCGGAAGGTTATAAATTGTGATTTTCTCGGTGAGCAATAAGCATCAAGAGCAAGGCGCGAAGGCGCGGAATAGCAAGCTATTTCAAGCCTGAGCAACACAGCTATTGATGTTTAGTGCCGGCGAAAAATCGCAAGTTATGGCCTTTCGAGGTATATTACCAGGATATGCTCAAAATATGACTATGGATATAAACAGAGTAAGAAATATAGGAATAAGCGCCCATATCGACTCCGGGAAGACTACCCTGACGGAAAGAATCCTCTTTTACGCCAAGAGAATCCACGCCATACATGACGTCAAAGGAAAAGACGGAATCGGGGCCACAATGGATTCCATGGAACTGGAACGTGAACGCGGAATCACGATAGCCTCTGCCGCCACCTACTGTGCATGGAACGACTATAGTATAAACATCATAGACACGCCCGGGCATGTTGATTTTACAATTGAAGTGGAACGGGCTCTGAGGGTGCTGGACGGAGCCATTTTTGTTCTCTGCGCTGTAGGCGGAGTTCAATCCCAGTCGATCACGGTGGAGCGACAGATGACCCGGTACAATGTGCCCCGAATTGCGTTTATCAACAAATGCGACCGGTCCGGCGCAAATCCGGCGCGTGTGGTGGATCAGCTCCGCGAAAAGCTCGGGCAGAATGCCATTCTTATGCAGATTCCGATCGGGCTGGAATCGGAGCATAAGGGAGTGGTGGACCTTGTTACTATGAAGGGATACTACTTTGACGGCCCTAATGGCGAAGATATACGCATAGAAGAAATACCGTCAGGACTTGCCGAAGAAGCGGAGAAAAGCAGGGAAAGGATGCTTGACGCTGTTTCGCTTTTTTCAGACGAGTTAACCGAAGCAATACTGGAAGAACATGTAACCGAAGAGCTCGTCTGCGAAGCCGTCCGAAAGGGAACAGTCTCCCGGGGGTTAACGCCTGTCTTTCTGGGTTCCGCGTACAAGAATGTCGGGGTTCAGCCTCTGTTGGATGCAGTTACACATTATCTGCCGGCGCCAAAGGATGTAGATAACGTGGCATTGGAAATCGCGAATGGCGAAGAAAACCAGGTTCCCCTTTCATCGGACCCTGAAGAGGGGCTTGTTGCGCTTGCCTTCAAACTTGAGATAAGCCGCTTCGGTCAGCTTACCTACGTCCGGATCTATCAGGGATCTATCGGGAAAGGTGACACCCTGTTCAACGTAAGAACAAAAAAGAAGGTAAAGGCGGGAAGGCTTGTCCGGATGCACGCGGACAACATGGAGGATATTGAGAGAGCTGTCGCCGGCGACATTGTCGCTCTTTTCGGAATAGACTGTTCTTCCGGCGACACCTTTACGGATGGGAAACTGAACTATTCCATGTCGTCCATGTATGTCCCTGAGCCGGTTATCTCTTTGTCTCTTTGCCCAAATGACAACAAATCGCAGGGGAAGATGTCTAATGCCCTGAACCGCTTCACCAAGGAAGATCCCACATTCAGGGTAAGTGCGGACCAGGACACGGGCGATACGATTATCTCTGGTATGGGAGAACTTCATCTCGACGTCTATGTGTCGCGGATAAAAAGAGAGTACGATGCAGACGTAACAACCGGCATCCCAAAAGTGGCTTTTCGGGAGACAATCACGAGAAAGGTGGATTTCGATTATACGCACAAGAAGCAGACCGGCGGAGCGGGTCAGTTTGCCCGTGTTTCAGGCTGTATGGAACCGTACAGAGAAGGGAAATACAACTTTATAGATAAAGTCAAGGGCGGAGTGATTCCAACCCAGTTTATCCCTTCCTGCGACAAGGGTTTTCAGTCATGTCTCGCCAAGGGAAGCCTTATCAAAGCCCCCATCGCGGGGATACAGATAACATTGGATGACGGTCAGCATCACGCTGTGGATTCATCTGATATGGCCTTTCAGCAAGCTGCAATCGGGGCGTTCAGGGCTACATACGCAGACGCAAGACCGGCGATTCTGGAACCGGTCATGAAGGTCTCTGTAGAGGGTCCATCTGAATTCCAGGGGAATATCCTTGCCTCTATTAATCAAAGGCGGGGAATCATTATCAGCACGTCGGAAGACGGGGTGTTTTCCACAGTAGATGCGGAAGTCCCATTGTCGGAGATGTTCGGGTATTCGACCGTGTTAAGGTCAATTACGCAGGGAAAGGCCGAGTTCACCATGGAATTTTCAAGATATGGCAAGGTTCCTGTGAGTATCGCTGACGAACTGATAGAGAAAAGCAAGAAAGAAAAAGCGTAAGAATTTCCAACAGGTGTTTACGCTTGTTTGACCGGAATTCAAAAAATTTGTATATGATAATAAAAGAAAAAATATCAGTGATGATCAGCGTAGATCTGTGGCTGAACAGTTATGAAATAATAAAGGTAAAGAACGATGATTAGAGACGATTTCATTGAAGTAAGCCCGCTGAAAATCCTCGATTATTCTTCGCAGGGTGGTCTGGGGAAAGGAAATCTTGGTGTATTTATAGCACGTGCCGGCGTGGGCAAGACCGCCTGCCTGATCCATATCGCACTCGACAACCTTTTCAGAAAGCGAAAACTTATCCATGTATCCGTAGGCGAAGCCCCTGAAAAGATTACCGCATACTACAGGGCCATTCTCAATGATCTCAGCCATGCGCTCGATCTTCCGGAATCAGAGGAAGAAAGGCTTATTGTGGAAAGAAACAGGATGATCCTTGCTTATCGCGCGTCGTCCTTTTCTGCGGATATGCTTGAAAAAAGCATCCGGAACATGATCGATTCCATAGACTTTGCTCCGGACACGATTATCGTGGACGGGCTGGATTTCGGAAAGGCTGAACGTTCTTTTTTCATCCGGGCAAAAGAGCTGGCAGAGAAATACCAGGCTGAAGTATGGTTCTCCGCCCGGTCACACAGGCATGTTGCAGAAGAAAACGATCGTGGAATACCTTATCCATGCAGCGACCTGGACGATCTGTTCAACGTAATCATATATCTTGATCCAAGCAACAAAGGGGTTTTTCTGCGGCTTGTCAAGGATCACGACAGCGCAAGCGCCGCGGACATCAGTATACAACTGGACCCCGCGACCTTTCTGCTCGCAGGAAAGGAAACATCAGTTCAAGATCAATGAATCACGGGATGGTTCCCTACGCTGTGATACACACGAGATATTTGCGGCATTATGATGTCGGGTTACCCGTTCAACCACGTATGAGTAATGATTCATACAGTCGAAAAAGCATGATTATTGCCCACAAATAACTGGGTCGCATATCACAGACAGGGGAACCATCCCGAAAACAGTGTTTCCGGATCATGGGGTCGCTCCTGTACGGAACCATTACACCATCCGAGTTGATTCGTTCCCTGTTAGGCTATACGCTTGACTATTCACCTTCTCCAACTGGCTCTTGATTTGCATAAAGCCGCTCTGTCGGTTCATCCCACCATATGGGTTTCTCATTCCGGAGCAGATCAACGACGATCTGAAATTCAACTGGCGTACCAAATGATGACTCGGGGAATGACTTTGACCCACCGTCCCAGTAAATAATCACGTATCCGTGATGATTTGTAGGACTCCAACGTGCATAGTACTTCGTGACTTGTACTGGCATTTCCTTCTCCTTTTTCTTAAGTAATTCCCCGGAAAGATTGGTTCAGGCTCCTTAGCGGGGATCCAAGAAGCCTAATGCTCCCGCTTGAGCGGCGTGAAAAGGTAATAGCCTTTTCATGTTCAACTCGAAGCGGTAGACGACGCTTAGATTGACCTATTGAAGATTGTATTACTCAAATATTGTGCCAAAGAGGGAAGGGGAGAAAACTTGTTGCCCGATGAATTACAATAACATATTGATATAAATAAATTATTTATCTTAAATCCGACACTGCAAACACATTATAACAATCACGTAGAAACTATCTTCGCTGTCAAGGTGATATACATAGATAGAAAGGTTGATGTAAATTTACTTGATAGGCCTAAAAGTAGCGTAGCTACCGTTTAGGCCCAGTGACCACGAAGCTTCCAAAATGGCCAACTTTAGTTGACATGATTTAGAACAATCATTTATTCATGTTCCTCTCAGATAGTTGCCAGAGGGATATCATGAAACAAGTATGGACGTCAGATGAACTGGCCAAATTTTTCTGCCCCAAAATTGGCCCTCAAGATATGCTCACAAAGCCGGATTTTATGCGGGTTTCAGCCAGTTTCTAAAGTGCCAAAAAACGGGTAAAAAAATCAGGCAAAAAGTGGCGTTTTTGGACGCCCTTGGCCCTTCTAAGGGGAAGCCTTCCGCCAGTCGTCTTGGCCTCTGCGCACAGGTCGGCGTCACAGGCAGGCCTTCCGATAGCAACGGAACAATTTCGTACGCTAACACCCATCAGGCTTTCGCAATGGCCTCAAACCCTTCCTTTTTAGTTCCTCGTCAATGTTAAAACTGATCTTTCCATGCACGTTTATGCTGGCAAACTTGGTTGGCCATTGGTATGAGAGGTCTTCATCGTTGACTGGGTGACCTTCTGCCTTCAGCTGTTCAATGGCATACGCGATGTATACCGCATACCATGTTATTACGATATTGGTGACCAAGTTCAAACAGGCGGCTTGGTTCTGTTGCTCATTATATTATTTACGGCGGATCTTGCCTTTATTGGCATGATGGATTCGAGTAAGCGTACGAAATTGTTCCGTTGCTATCGGA
>MAXM01000056.1 GCA_001751015.1 Desulfobacterales bacterium C00003106 | reverse complement strand
CGATTGCAACATGCAGGTTGTTTGCTTTCAGTTCCTTCATTACCTTGCCGACATAGTCCATGTAAAGCGTTGGCTCACCGCCGGAAAAGGTTATCCCGCCTTTGGAGGTCTCATAAAAGATACGATCCGCCATGAGTATTTCAATCAGGCGGCTGACCGGATAGTATCTGCCGACAATCCTGAGCGCTCTTGTCGGGCACTCCTCAGCGCATCTGCCGCAGGCTGTGCATCTGTCCCGAATTATCCTGTCAGCGCGTTCCAAGCTTATAGCGTCCTCCCGACAAACCGCCTTGCAGTCCCCGCATTTGATGCAGAGTTCCGGATAAAAGGCGATCTCCCGCCCGCTTTTCATGGACTCCGGGTTATGGCACCAGAGACAGGAAAGGGGGCATCCCTTAAAGAATACGGTGGTTCTTATACCGGGTCCGTCATCAAGGGCGAATGGGTGTATATCGAAAATCAGCGGAAGTTTGTCGTTCGGGTCAGACAACTTACGCCCCATATCAGGCCCGGAAGTTCCGTGACCCGACAGCAAAGATTCAGCGGATGCGTTCATGCCTTTCCTGTTGCCATCAGTTGCAAATGCTTGGCCATGTAAGCAAATTTATAAAGATAGTTGAAATTGCCGTCAATAACCACATCCTGCCTCAGGATTGATCCGAGGATATCGGGCTTTGGTGAAAGGATATAGTTCATGAGGGCCCTGGCATCCTTGAAAGTGACGGTTACGTCTGTATTTGCTATCGCCTTGTCATAGACTCTCAATCTGTTATCTCGAAACACAGCCGCAACCGTGATCTCGTCGTCCCTGCTCCTGAAAAGGTATCTGCCCCTGAAGTTCTTGATATTTCTTCTGAAATCCATATTCAGAAAGAGAACCAGGCTCATCAATCTCAGCAGGAGCTCCGTAAATCCCTCTGCAAGCTCAGATTCAATGCAGTTGAGAAATTGTTTCTGCACCCGGTTTGCCCGAACACTGCGGAACAAAGCATAATTTAACATGTTTTCCAGCATTAGAACCTCCTTTACTCAAACACTCGCGGAACGCAACGGCACGGCCTTTCCGGTTCTTATGTCGTAGGCAGTCCTCGTGATGATCTCGTCCTTCATTGCTTCGTTCAGGTCATTGAAGTACGCAGAATACCCGGAAACCCGGACCAGGAGTCCCGGGTGTTTTTCAGGATTATTCCTGGCATCAATAAGATCTTCGTATGACATGATATTGAACTGTATGTGGAGCCCGCCGCAGCGAAAATATGCCTCAACGGCCTGGCCGAATCTCTTGATGTCTTCTTTGCCCTCAACAAATGGATATTTCAGGTTAAGCGCTTCGCCGCTCGGTATGCATTCGCTTTGCAGGCCACCCACTGCCCTGAGGCATGCCGTAAGGTCATCGGCTGCCTGGGATACGGGAGTTATGCCGCTGGCAAATACCTTGTCTGCCTTCCTGCCGTTTGGAAGGGCCCTGGAGAGCTTTCCCTGGCCGGCATGGTTTGTCATGGTCCAGTAGCCTGGTCTGTATCTGCCGCCCCGGTAGTTGGTGTGGCCCTGGTAGAAATCGTAGAGAAACCGAATCAGGCTCCGGGAATTTTCCACGGCTATGGGGTCGTCCGTGCCGTATTTCGGGGTCTTGTTGATAAGGTAGGCATGGAGTTTCTCATGATCCTTGAAATTAGCCTCAAGGGCCTTCATGAGTTCGGCAAAAGTGCATTTTTTGTCGATGAATACGGCCTTCTCGATCGCATTCAAAGAGTCGACCGTATCAGCGAATCCGACGTGTGTGGCTCCCGATGAATTATAAAGCGCCCCTCCGGATATGAGGTCTTTGCCTTGCTCCATTGGACCTTCAAAAAACGCTGAAAGAAGGGGGGACGGGAGTATTTCCTGATATGTGTGTCCAAAATATTCATTCAGCTCGATCCCCTTTCCCATGAGCCATCTGAGCTGGTTTTCGAATGCTTCGCGGAACTCCACAAAACTCTTGAACTGTGAGGGATCACCTGTCTGGGGACCAATCTGTTCATCTCCGGTCACAGGTCTTTTCCCGCTGTTTAACGCGAGCTCCAGCCCGGATACAAGATTCAATATGATCGAACTCGAAGCATCGTAGCTCCTGCCGGAAACGCCCAGCTCCACACATCCGATAATGGCATAGTCTCTTGCGTGTTCAAGCTTGGTCCCCTGGTTTTCAAGGACCTTGATATCCACGACATCGTTATGAATTGCAGGCACCGCCTTTGTGTTGACTATGACCTCGGCGACCCTGTCACGGTATTCTTCCGCGTTTTTCTCATAGTGATAGCGGGCGTTCAGGCTCGGGTCCCGCGTCTTTAACAATTCCGTGACCCTGAGCATAATATAAGTAAGATCGTTTACGGCATCTTCACCATTTTCGTCAACACCGCCCACAGTTACAGCCGGCACTGTCCCGGCTCCCCCGAAGAGTTCTTCGGCGGTTTCAGGCACAAGATTCGCATTATCGTTAAGCTTCAGCCAGAGGCATCCCACGAGTTCCATGGCCTCCTTTACGGTCAGTATGCCTTTATCGATATCTTTTTTGTAATATTCATAGAGGATCTGGTCCAGCCTGCCGGGGCTCATTGCCATATTGATATTCTCGGCATGTATCGCCACCTGCACTATCCAGATGCAGTTAACGGCCTCCCGGAAAGTCCTTGCCGGTTTTGCGGGCACCCTAGCACAAAGGGCCGCCATCTTCCGGAAGTTCTCTTTCCTGAATGGGTCTTGTTCCTTTGCGGCAAGCCCGGCCGCCTTTTTGCCAAGGTTCTGAGCGTACGCAATAACCCCTTGCATGGCAATCTGTATGGCCTGGTAAAACTCAAGCTTTTGCCTGTTTTCTTCAGAGAGGTTTTCATCCTTCTTTAACTCTATCTCTCTTGAAGCGGCCTGCTCAATGATATACTCCACTCCTTTGTCAAGGGCTACCCTGTAATCAGGCACCGTGTGTGAGATACAGCCCGCCTTGCTCGCAATAAAAAAGACAATACGTTCAAATATTCTCATGCACTCGGGGTTGTTATGTTTTTTCCTTGTGTACTCAAGAATATTTCGTTCCATCCAGTAGGGATAGATGTCAAAGTTTAACCCTTCGGCCTCCTTCTTACTGAGTATCAGGGGATTCTTCTCCCTTGTGCTGATGGTGTCGAGTTCGGGCCAGATAGTCATCCCCGTCCATTCCGGATATACCGGTGCGCCAAAAGGCTTGGATGTGGTCGTGCCGGCCAGGAGATTGTCATCAAAAAACAGGGGCGCCTTTTTGGAAAGGAAATAGTTGGCAGCATTGGCGTACCTGATTTCAGCGGGTTCTCTATCGGATGACATATCCCTTAAATACTCGGTGTAATATCTTGCCCGTTCGATACAGACCTTAGGTTTTTCATTAAAAAGCCCTTCCCTTAACTGTTTAAGAAGAGGCAGGTTTTCAAGGTTATATTCGGTTAACCTGATGTCCTGTAACGTCACGGCGCCCATGATTTACCTTCCTTTCAATTGTTGAAGTGAACAAAATGGACTTTTTACGAGGTCATCAACTATAGCTGTGGAAATACGAATTCAAAAAAATATTACTAAGATAACCCTCAAACAGCGTGAGTTTACAATTGTCCGTTTAAAAGGCTGTCAGGCTCAGGCCGCGCAGATTCCGTACAATGGCAGTATGTCGCGAATCACGGTCAGACGGTGAGCCTGTATTGCATCATGGAACAGTTTCCAATCACTACCCAGAAACGAGGGGTCATAGGGGAACCTGACGAGCCTATTTGTCCGTATCAAAGAGGATGAACTCCCTTACAGCATGCCAGTCGTCATCCATCAACATAAAATAGCCGAAGTTTTCATACTTGTACACGGCAGGGTCTCTTTTAGGGTCATAGGGAATTTCCGGCCTGGTAGAATATACCAACTGGCCCAGATACAATCCATGGGCTATTCTTACCACCTCGTCGAAACAGAGGTGATCAGGGGGCATGGTGTGAAATTCAGGCCAACGATAATTGAACTGCAGTAGCTCCTTTCCCTTGTTTTCCGGGTTAAATGACTTGCCGTTTGCGGCGATAAAGTAAAAACTCTTTACGTGAATTTCCTTTCTCCTCTCCTCTTCATCCGGATACTCCACGACCATTCCTATCTTATCCAAATGCTCGATAAAGGCGGTAACAGGAAGAGAGAGGTCGAGGTCCTTTCTATAAATATTCGTGCCGAGTATGACAGGTTCCACCCCCTCATAGTACCGTGCATTATCTCCGATGTACGTCTTTATGTCATCCACCGTCGTCCTGGTGAAGGTCTTGCCTGACCAGGGGGAGAATGGTCTGACAGCCGGATATAGATCGTTCAAGACGCTCCGGTCGAATTTCTTCAAGAAACCGGCGTTCTTGAAAGAGACAACGCCTCCGTGAAAAAAGCCGTTAATGCCGTCGGGCCGTTCGCCGCACATGAAGATCTTGTGCAGTTCGTCAAAATACTTATCCTGAAAGGACGGCCCTTTTTGGATACCCTTATAAATATCCTGGAGATAGTGCAGAATGGTTGTCCGGTCTCCCAGCGCTTCTTGAATGGCTTCGGACTCCGGGCATTCTATGAAGGTAAACCTGGTAAACTTTTCATCCGGATCATCAGCCATCGTATATGTCAGATCAGGAAAGAGTTTGTTCTTTTCATGAAGCCACGTGTCGTCCATGAGGACAAAGTACCCGAAATTTTTGTACTTATAATCCTTCTCTTGCACCTTTGGACTGTATTTTTCAAAAAGGTATTCTTGGGCAGTGGCGTAGTAGAGCTTGCCAAGATAAAGACCTTCTGATATTTCTACTATCTCGTCTATGAGAAGCCTGTTGGGAAAGCGGTTCGATAGGCTCGCCCATCGATAATTCAGGGCGGTGACTTCCTTTTCCGGATGTTCGGGGTCTACTGAAAGAGCTTTCTGAGCAATAAAGAGACCGCCTCTTGCGTGTATCCATGACCGCTGTCTACTTTCGGGCTTTGGAAGACTCTCCATGTCTATGACAGCGGCAAGGAGATAGTTCGAAAGGTTATTTACAATATTTTTATTCCCCTGCCTGAAGGAATTTATCCCAAGATAGGCCATTTCTTTGCTCTCTTTCAAGCTCCCCGTCAATTCGCCTAACCTCTTCTGATCGATTTTTTTGAAGCTTTTGCCTGCCCAGGGAGATGTCTTGGAAAACACTCTTCCGTAGAGGGCCTGAAGGATATCAGGATCTTCCTTGATCCCAAGTTTTCGACGGGCATCATCGAGCACTGTACAAATATCGAGCCCTGTCTTGAGGCTGATAGTAACTCCGTGGTAATAGCCGTCCATATCCCCGGGAGGCCTGCCGCAAAGAAAGAGCGTATCCAGCTTTTCGCCTATCTTTCCATGGGACTTGCCCTTGTTCAAAATTTCGGCATAGTAATGAATAAGTTCTAAAGGGGATTTCTTCCCTTTCATATCTTCTCTCAATATTTCCTGAAGGAGCGGATCTTCCCTGTTACATGACTCGACAAATGTGAAAGCACGAGACAGCTCAACAACAGGAGACTCCACGGGCGTCTTATATGTCTCTCGATGGCAGGCCGGAAGAAACAACATTGACAAGATGATACATGTTAGTTTCATTTTCATAATATTACCTCCTGGTTCCCTCCGTTAGCCTTTGGTTTTCATCCTCCAGCGACCTTTGCTTCTCCTCGTGCATAGCCATTTCTTTGCGTCCCAAGAAGCTTGTTTGGCTGATTCCCATCAGGACCACCATCTCTTCGGGCACATCCCATAGCTCCCCTTCCAGGCAACTCTTCACCACAAACAGAGCAAGGGTGATAAAAGTCCAGAATAAGACCTGAGCTTTTGGGAGGGAGGGGTACTCATTGTCATGCACACAGATCGTCATCAGGTGGCGAATTTTCGGTTTTTCTGTCTTCCCACAGCCTTTTTCAAGCGATCCGGCTTCTACTCCTTTCTTGCTGACATCGGGTTCCTGCGGCTTCATCTGCCCGGTTTTTTTCACGCCCGCCGCTCGATCCCTCTTTTCTTTCTCGTGTTGTAATCGGTGGGCCTGCCAGTGCCCGGCAGCGCTTGTAGTGGCAGACAATCCCATCAACCACACGAGTGTGTCCGGTATGTCTGGCACATCGAGACGCATAAGGCCGAAGGCCAATACGGCCGCGCCTACCACCACTGTCCAGAGAGCCATCTGTGTGAGGGAAGCCGACATACGACCGTCCGCAGTGCTAAGCAATCCCAAAGGTTTCATTTCCCGATGTTTCGTCATAAAATAGACGAAGACCAGAAAAGCCATCACAATGAGAAAAGTCAACAGCAGCGTGCCGCACCCGTTGCTCAGATAGACCGCCCGCTTGGCAACAGCGCCTATCTCGCCGGTCTTTCCGGTTTCGTTCCAATCAGGCCGGTCCGAATTATGCCAACTTAGAATGGGCAGGACTCGAATGCCAGTGCAATAGAGAGGTATAGGATACTCGGAGAGGTCGAAGAGCAACAAAGAGCCTGTCTTAGCTACGTTGGTTCCTTTGCAGTCCTGCTCCCATTGCTGGTTCCCAACCACTTGAAAGGGAGAATAGTGTCGCTCGGCGCTCGCGCCGCCCACCCGGGCTAAACGGAGTTTGGGCTTCATGGCGATGGTAATATTTCTGTCAGGCACATAAACCCTTACGGGGCGGGAGTGTAACTGCCCATCCTCCATATAGAGATCAATGGGCGCTTTATCAGCCCGCGCCACCGCAAAGGCTGGCGTAAGGATCAGCGCAGGCAGGCAGAAAAACGCGCATATCCATCTCATATCCGCCTCCTTGTCATTATCCGTTATAGTGAGTTTTTCGTTATCTGACCTTTGCTCCGATGTGTCGCCAAAAAAGCAGCTTATCAGGTTTTCAAACATCTTCGCCCTTAGTTCCGTATCCGCCATTTCCCTTTTACTTACAATCTCAGCATATAATTGATTGCTTCGACTCCGTTCACCATTTATGTGGATTACCAGAGGGATAAAGATGCCCGCTATGATAGCGCCAATCCCGGGCAGGAGCTTGGCAAAGGTATCTATCCGGCCTTCGGATCTGTCTTTGTCTTTCATCCAGGAACTCCCTTTCACTGGATCTTTATCAGTCTTCCCTCGTTACGATTCAGCCTCCAGTTCTGTTTTGTCCTTGGAGAATAGATCCTTATTGCGTCGGAAGCGCAAGAGGCGCCTTGAATCACCATATTCAGTTCATGCGTTCCGTCAGGCAATTCAACGGCATAGCCTCCAAACGCGTTTGTCATTACGTTTCTTCCTTGAATCGTGATTTCGGTATTGGCCAAAGATCCGCCGTTTTCCTGTATTATCCGACCTGAAAGCATCCCTGCCTCTGCAATCCCATAGAACAGAAACGCCAGCAAGAGTCCCATAATCGCCTTTTTCATTTTCTGCTCCTTTCCTGTTGAAGTTCTCAAAAAGGCTCCTCTTTCAGTTGACCAATATCTCTTAGAATTACTTCCGGTTTGCCGTGATAAAGTTTGAGCTCTCCGCTGACAAAGATAAAGTTCTGTTTCATAAGTCCGTTAGGAAGGTCCGTATACTCTCCAAGATGTCTGACCTTTAGATAGTTGACAATGGCATCGTGGTTGGAATTATCTTCAAACACGTAGAGGTTGAAATATTCTTTCCTTTTAACTTTTATTTCAATAACGGTCCCCGGACCAATCTCCCTGATGCCTCCAACTTCTCCAAAGACCTGCCGCTCTTCTTGTCTTTCTGCTCCACTCACAGCCTCTTCATAGTCCAGGCCGTCGGGAAGATAGATCAGTCGATTGTTCCGGCGTTTCTCATCTCTTCCCATTTCAATCTGCCTCGCCCTTACCTCCCACCACATCTTGAGAAGATGATATGGCCGGGTGGCATCTCCTGCATGGGCCGCATCGTCCCATATCCCCAAACCATCTCTCATGGCCGCCCTTTCCGCATCCACAAATGCCTCATGATATCCTCTTGAATA
This sequence comes from Desulfobacterales bacterium C00003106, assembly GCA_001751015.1. GTDB lineage: Bacteria > Desulfobacterota > Desulfobacteria > Desulfobacterales. The sequence goes on along the minus strand of MAXM01000056.1, from coordinate 1,516 downwards.
CCCATATTTGTGGAAATAGGGGCTATATCCCTTTCGGACACATTCCAGATTGAAGTTCTCTCCACCCGCGGTAACGTAAGTCAGCGCGCGGTCATAGAAACCGGTAACTGCATAATCGGCTTCGTATTCAATCTCTACCTCGTTTCCTCTATCAGCGAGCCACTTCTTCGCCCACTCCGTGGTTTTCTTGCCAAAAAGAGTCACGGGCTTCAGGGGACTGCCATTCCTGGTTTCTTCCGTGTCGATACATGGAAGACGGAGATTTACTCTCTCGCCTTCCCACGATACTTTAAAGGTGTCTCCATCAATCACCTCAAGGATTTCAAAAGTTCCAGGCACCTTAAGTCCCATAATATCCCTCCTTTCTCAAAAGAGTTTGAAACAACCGCTGTTTCTATGAATTCTTCTGATTGAGCAGGAGCGCTGATTGGCCTGCCTTGCAATTCTGCAAATCTGCACACCAGCTACGCTGAGCCAGCCAAGCCAACTGTAAATCAACAGTTCGTAATACCTGCATATTGACATCGAGAGCCTCTTGCTCACCCCTCTTTCCACGAGGCGGCAATAGACGTGAAGGGGATTGAAATGATGTTGAATATTTAAGATCCTGTCTGTCATTGCGTGTTACCTCAGGAAATAACCAATTATTTTGCATCATTGAATATCCTGTCATGCAAATACTGTGCTAGTTTGGAGAAGGCAAAATAGTTTCTATGGACAAGAGGGTATAACCTGTTGGTTTAGAAACATAATTTTCTTTAAAAAAGACTTTTATGATACGTTGTGAAATGAGATAAGGGCCGTGCCGACTATCAACTTGATAGATATGCAAAAAGATTCAGTGTGCATTTGGTTGACAGGAGCGCTAAGAACTCGGGAAGCTATCCCTTACACATAAGTTGTCTTATGTCTTGAGACAGTTCTTTCAGGATGAACGGCTTTTGAATAAAGGCATCACAACCCCGTTCCAATATCTTCGTCGCCTGCCCGTCTACGCTTTTACCCACTTGAAAGAAGGACCTTGACTTCAGGATTGATCCCCTTCATTCTTCGGTTGTTTCAAAGTTACTGTGGGGGCAGCTTCCCAGCCGCGACTATCGCGGCAAGAATGCCGCTCCCACATACAGATTTGAACAGTTTTAACACTAATCCGCGATGACTCATTCCGGCTCATCGCGGATGAGCGTGAAAAAATTTCCGGTTCATTATGGATTAGGCGGAATGACCACTGACATTTCCGTCAAATCACTATAAATCCAAATTGTTATAACCATACTGAGTCGCAGGTGAATAAAGTGCTGATTTTCGAATAATGGGAAAATCACGTTAATCCGCGATGAGCCATAATTCCTTATCAAAAACTTTGTCATGCCATTTTTCGGTTCAGTCCAGAAAATCCAGTTCTCCACAGGGTCAAGAGGGGTCTCTGAGCTCATTTTATACCGAGCTGCGCTGTTTAAAAGGGGTCCATAAGTCAGGGTGTTTAATACAAGTCTGACCAGGCCGTGCATGGAGC
>MAXM01000055.1:6737-7014 GCA_001751015.1 Desulfobacterales bacterium C00003106 | reverse complement strand
CCTTGCCATGCGGGCGCCTCAACCCCTGAAAATGTAAATTTATTTTTGGGCGAACCCTAAGAGTGACTCAATTCTATATATAATTTCAGGCAAATCGGATTCGGTGACACCGGAGAACCAGATGTTTTGTGGATATATTATTACATTCGGACCTTTCGTACAAAGGCCTACACATCCGCATTGAGAAACACGCACACGGTCTTTCCAGCCACGCCTCTTGACTTCATCCTTCAACAGGGATCGTATAGACAGGCTGTCGCCATCAGCACAGGATTCT
>MAXM01000055.1:5796-6680 GCA_001751015.1 Desulfobacterales bacterium C00003106 | reverse complement strand
CTTGTTCTTCTATCATTTTCAATGGCCTCCTTGGGAAAGTTATTCCGTCCCCGTTCCTTATATTCCCCGGCAACTATTTTCAGCAGCTTATCTTAGAAAAAATAGCGCACTCGTAATTCCAGCTTGTTGCNNACTCGCAATTCCAGCTTGTTGCTGTTTACTTTCTCGCCATATTCGGTGGATGTTCCGCCGGCAAGGTACGAAAAACGCAACCGCAATTCCCAGTTCGTGAATCCTGTATGAACAAGCTCCGGGCTTATGGAGTAACTGTTATCCCCAAGGTTGACAATTGCGGTAAGGCCGGGTGAAAAATAGAGAATATCAAACGGTTCCTTCTGGGTCAATCTTGCATAGAGATAGTCGCGACCTGTTTGCGGCTTGCCGTAACCTCGAAGACTCATCTCTCTTGCCTTTTCAAGGAGCGCATCACTGCCTGTGGAAAGAAACTGGTTTTCCCCGTCTGTAACAAGTTGAAAAAAACGTGCCATCTCCTCTTTGGTGTACCCGGCATCATTGTGGTAATATTCGATAATACCGGTTATATCATTTTGAGATAGATAGCGGAAACCAAAAAGCCAGGAAAGCGCCGCAGTTTCTCTGACATGCGAAGAGCCATCACCCTGAATTACGACTCTCTTTTCGTCGGGAACATAGGCAAGCTCTCCATGGATTTCAAGGTTTGGCGCCAGGTTTTTAGAAAAATCCAGACCATAGCGGGTTGAACGGCTGTTACCCGTGTAAAAAACCAGGTCGATGTCCGTATCCCGATACAGGAGATAAAGCTTGGCTGCCAGATTCACATTGTTTATCCTGCCAAAATCCTCATTGACTCCCTGCCATACAGGCAAAATCAGTGTAGTAAGAGCTGCTGTCTGCAGTGGTCC
>MAXM01000055.1:0-5719 GCA_001751015.1 Desulfobacterales bacterium C00003106 | reverse complement strand
GACGGTTAACAAAGCCGACCGGATTCCATGCATACCCCTTGCCCCACCAGTATGCTTTTTTTCCCGCACTTGCAGTAAAAACAGGCTCCGGTTTGATGCTGGCATAGGCCTCATAGACATCCGCCATGTCAGATGCGCCAAGATCATCCTTCTGAGCAGAAGCCCTGAGAAGCCAATTGAAGCCGGTTATCCCTTTGGTGTAGTAACCGTCAACCTGCAAACTGCCGCCGAAACGGTCCAGCGTTGATATGGACTCATCCGAAAGGTTCAACCGGGCAAAAGCAGAATCCTGGTTGATATCCATGTGTTCCCCTTTAAACTCTGCATACCCGCCCCACTCCAGAGTTTTTTTCTCAAACTCCTCCACCTCAAAACTGAATTCCTCGTCTGCATAAAGAAGAGCAGGAAAGATAACCAACAGGCAGGAAAGGAGCAAGGCGAGATATTGACCACCTGCACTATCGCAGTTCATCAACCCTGGGCAGGTAGTTGAGGCTGAAAACCTCATCCGCCAGTTCCTTGTTTTTGACTTTGGCGAATATCATCACGGACCGGTATCCCTTGTGGAGAGGACTGTCTGTTTCAAGCATTGAAGGTCTCACAAGACCATCGCCAAAGTCTTTGATCTTCGTGTACAGGAGGGTCTTGATCAGCATGCCGCTGATTGCGTAACATTCAATCCTGGTCGGCAAAAGCGTCTTTTTGTCCACCTGCATCTTTAGCCGGTCATAGGCCACTGATGATGTCCTGGCCTTCAGATCAAGCAGGTAGACATCACCCTTGTCGCTGATCTCATCAGCAGTATATTCCACACTGTAATCCAGACGCAGGATGTCAGAGTTGTTGAATACTCCGCCTACCACTGATTGCAGACTTGTGATTCGCAAGGGTTTGCCCACATTGGGAATATAGAGCCACATGTTATCACCAAGACGGAGGGTGGAACGTCCCTTCTCACTCGCCGGGGCAAGAAACAAGGCCACCATTTTGTCCTGCCCCTTCTTGACCGTGTACAGGACAAACTCCTTTTTATTGCCATCGGGCTCTATGTTGATCAGTTTCCGGTACATCTCATAGGACTCCGGCTGCATGTTTCTATCGACCTGACGAAGTATTTCGTTCCCGTCAAGGGCAGCCGCCGTTCCCGGCATGAGTAAACACAAAAAAAGAGCCGCCGGGAAGATGATATTGCTAACGGTCTTGAATAACTGTTTGAACCACATCATAAGCAACTCCAGTTTCTTCTGTATACTCAATCCTATAGCCCCTCAGAGCCTGTTGCATTTTATACCCTATACTGCCGGCAATAATGAGCGTTGCGCCTTTCTTTGCAATAAAGGAAGCAGTGCTTTGGCCGGCGCCACGAGATAGATCCTTTGACGGGTTCTCCACCGCCTCAAGAAAATTACCTTTGCCATCGAAAAACAGAAAAAACGGGGTTCTGCCGGCCTGTTGGCTTATGGCCGCATCCTTTTCCGGGCCGGTGGTGGCCACGGCAATTTTCATTGAATTCGCAGAAGCGCTTACGGCAAAACCAAAGAGAATAAACAAAACCAGATTGACAACAATGCATTGTATCCTTGTAATTGTCATGGGTTCCTCCATATAGTCTTTCGTAACCCTTGAACGGTTATACATGGCGCAAAGCCGTAATTGGGTCCATTCCGGCTGCTTTCCAGGCAGGCTGCAGGCTCCCAAGTACAGCTATGGCTATGACAATACCCGCAATAACGATCACTTCCCCTGAGGCTATGGTTGGAGAAAGGAGCAGCCCTTTCTGGCGACCGAAATCAAAGCTGATCTGAGCCGCATTCATCCCGGCAATAGTAATGAGACTGATGACAACGCCGATCAGGGTGCCAAACAGACCGAGCAGAAAACCTTCAGCCACAAAAAGGGAAAGAATTTTCCCCGGGCCGGTGCCAATCGCGGCAATTGTGCCTATTTCATTGATGCGCTCATAGACCGCCATGACCATTACGTTCATGATGCTTACGAGAACAATGGCTACAAGCATGATCTTGATGAACAGGGTCATCAGATCAATCATCCGGGCAATATTGAAAAACGGTGAAAGCTCTTCCCATGTATGCACTTCAAAAACCGGTTTATCCATTTTGTTTCTCGATGATTCAAGCTGCCCCTTCAGCTCGTCAAAGACCTCATGCATCTGCTCCATCTCGTTTAGACGTATGGCAATTTCACTGATCTCCCTCCCTTCAATGCGCAGCAGAGCCAGGGCATCGTCTGTGTGGATGAAGCCATCCCGCCCGCCCGGACCGGAAATACCTTCCAGAATACCGCGCACCACAAACGGCTGACCATTCACAGATCCATGCTTGTTAGTGGCAACCAGGACAATGGTATCGCCGATCTTGACCTTCATCCCCCTGGCAATGAGCTCAGGGACAAGAATCTCTCCCTTTGCAAGAAGCCCCTCCTTTTTCCCCTTGATGATACGATCAGCAAGCATGGGGACTGTCTGCATCTCCTGTTCCGGATCTACAGCGTTAAGGCGCACATTGGTTGTCTCCGTAAAATTGCTGAACATGGCGCCCAACCTGATACGCATGGAGTAAGCTTCGACAGCATCATTTCCATCCAGGATCTCCTTCACCCTGACAACCTGTTCACCCTTCATGTTGAGATGCAGTGGCAGACTGTCAATGGAGGAGAGATATCCCCTGGAGTGAACCTGCAGGTGACCCAGCATGGAATCCGTGATCTGTCCGATCATCATGGCCTTAAAGGAACCGGACACGGAAACAAAGAGCAGGACAGCCACTACTCCAAGCGTAATCAGAATAGAGGTGAGAAGGGTCCGTCTCTTATACCGCCTCAGGTTGCGGGCGGCAAGTTTGAAGATATTAAACATGATTGTCTCCGTTGCCCTGTTGTTGCAATTTCCCGTCTTCGAGGGTGAATATTTTTTCAGCGCTTTTTACTACCCTGTGATCATGGGTGGAAAAGATAAAGGTTGTGCCGAATTCATCGCGCATCTGTTTCATCAGGGAAATAATGCGGTTGGCTGTTTCCGTATCCAGATTGGCAGTGGGCTCATCCGCAAGCACCAGACTGGCATTGGTCACCAGGGCGCGTGCCACAGCAACCCGTTGTTTCTGGCCGCCTGAAATCTGATTCGGAAACTTGCCTCCCTGATCCTTCATGGCGACAGCCTCCAAAAGCTCATTAACCCGTTGTTTTCGTTTTAGGGCTGGCCAGTTCTGGACCATCTGCAAGGGATATTCGATATTCTCAAAAACAGTCAGCACGGGTATCAGGTTAAAATCCTGAAAAATAAACCCGATGTGATCACCCCGGAACCTGGCAGACTCCTTTGCTCCAAGATGCGTCACGTCCTTGCCGGCGACTTCAAGAAAGCCGCTGGTTGGAGGGTCAAGACAGCCGATCATGTTCAACAGAGTACTCTTCCCGCTTCCTGACGGGCCGATGAAACAGACAAAGGAAGCCGGCTCAATGGTAAAATCAACCCCGCGTATGGCCCTGACAGTAATGTCGCCTGCGATATACGTTTTTTCAAGTCCCTTTGCCGTAACAAGTGTCACAATTTCTCCCGGTTAATCAACTTCCGTTTGTTAAGCTATAAAAAACCCACAAAGGGATTGTATCCGGCAATGGATGAAATGCCTTCGTGGGTTAATTTAAACTCCGCCTTTGCCGTTCACTGGCAGACACACGGCGGCAATACGGAAATATCCTACTAAAAATCAAGAGTAATGGTTACATAGTAACTTCGTTCAGATCCGGGCGAAAACCACGTCCCGGATGAAGAGCTGTGCCAGACAAAACCGTGGTAGTCTTCGTCAAAAAGATTCAGAACCTCCAGGCCATAGGTTACGTTCTTCAGCTTGTATCTAAGGTTCATATTCACTATGTCATAGGCGCCTTCTTTGGGCTCGCTATTTGTCGGGTCCACATAGTAGTCACCCTGGGACTCCCACCACAAGCAGGAAGAAATGCCGATGGGGTGTTCAAAGTCGATTCCTGTCTTTGAGGTATAATCAGGGATCTCTTCTATGTCTTTTCCCTTACGTTCCGGGTTGTCGTATCCGGGTTCCGTATACTCGGCATTCTGTATTGTGTACGATCCCCAAAGGGTGACCCAATCGTGGGGTCTGACACTGAGCACGAAATCCCAGCCGTCCCTTTTGGTTTTGCCATAATTGTCGTAATCTCCTGAACCGTCTCCTTTGAGCCTGACTTCGTCCTTGGCTTTCTGCTCCCAACAGGATATACGCGCAGCCAGCCAGTCCGCGGGTGACACCTTGATTCCAACCTCCCAGCCGTCGTTCTCGGAATAGTCTATGTCCCGGTTGAGGAGATCCCCGTTGTAACCGACGCCATACCGCATATTATCAGCGCCCACCTGGAAGGTCCGGCCCCAGTTGGCATAGAGATTATAACCCTGAACCGGCGTGATTACCGTTCCGATTTTGGGCTGCCAGATATTGCCATAATTGATCATATCCGCCTTTACGCCATTCACCTTGTCTTCAAACTCACCGTCCAGGCGGTCCAGACGAAGCCCGGCCACCAGCCGGAGCCAATCCGTGAATTCGGCATCCGCCTCAACATAAGTTCCCCAGTACCAATTCGTGAATGCCCAGTCCCGATACGGTCCTCCCGCCCGGCGAACACGGTCATCGGTCCTGTAACGCTGATAAATGTTGTCCTGATACTGGTAATCCAGCCCCCAGGCAAGACTGACATTATTGATCCCCCAGTCAGCAGTCTCGTATGTCAAGGTTGAAATGGCGCCTTGTTGATCCTCATCCTGGACCCTTTCCTGCTGTGACCCTGCTTCACTAAAACGACACCAGCGAGTTCGATCCAGATGCTGGGCGTAGGTATTGAAAGACCAATACAGGTTATCAGTGAATTCATAATCGGCGTGCAGACTGATATGCCGGTTTCGCTGATCACCGCCATCCGTCCCGGAAAAGGATTGAGCCTGCGTGGGATCAGCCTCCGCCTGTTCCCTGGTCAGATAACCCGGGGAGTCGGCGTTCAGGTCAAAAAATCTGGCAATCGCCCCAACAGTAAGTCGATTGTCGTTTGTGGTATAAAACCACTTGCCCGACATTGACCCTTTGTCAGATTCTGAATGGTCCCGGTAGCCATCTGTTCGGCGATAGCCGACAAAGTACGTCTGTGAAAAGCCATCTTCTTCCTGCGCCAGCAAGATATCCCCTTCATTTGTATCAAAGCTGCCGTAAAGAAACTTTGCCTGCGAATAATTGCCGCCCCATTTTGTGAACACATTCGCATTTCCGGCAATGTTATTAAGACCGTATCGTGGATCGTTGGTCCCCTTGACCAACTCAATACGTTCGATCTCCATGGGAAAATAGGGCTGCATGTCCAGCCTGCCGTAAGCCCAATTGCTGGGGATGCCGTCGACATGCAGGGCCACCGGCGTGTCATGGTTATGATCAAACCCCCTTATTCCAAAGGTACCGGCAATGATCCCCTGATTCCAATCTCCATAGTACGTTCCGGGCAACTTTCTGAACAATTCCATGCTGAAATCGACATTCTGATCTTCGATTTGGTCAGCGCCCAGGACATCCACCGACGTTGGCAGATCCGCAGTCGTCAGGTAGTCACTCTTTTCCGTCACAGTCACCGTGCCAATCTTCATGTAGACCTTGTCTCGCTCTGCATCTGTCTCCAGGCCGGATGTTGCAGGTGCAGTTCG
>MAXM01000054.1 GCA_001751015.1 Desulfobacterales bacterium C00003106 | reverse complement strand
GCCTGATTATGCGCAAAGCGCTCCTGAAATTACGAAAAAATTATTTATTGAACATAATATGTACATAAAGGACTGTGTGGACAAAACTCAACCGGATTCTGATCGTTATCTTCGGATTGCCAGCCGTACAGAAGCAGAGAATTGTAAATTAGTTGAAGCATTAATTGATGTAATGGACTTAAAAAACTAAAGAAGCATAAAAATAATGACAAATCCCGAACCTCAACAACCACATCAGCCCACAATGCTTTCTTTTGCCGGGGATCTTCCCAATATCTGTTCGCTTGCAGGCCTGTTATGTGCAGTGCTTGGTATTTACTACGCTATTTTGGGCAATTTCCCTGTTGCGATAATTGGAGTTCTGTGGGCTGTTTTATTTGACTGGGCTGATGGAATCATTGCTCGCCAAATGACGGGGCGAACAGATCACCACCGAGCCTTTGGGGGCCAGCTTGATTCACTGATAGATATTGTAAGTTTTGGAGTATTCCCTGCTGTTTTTCTCTTAAGCTATGGCAAGTTCAGTCCCTGGTTCCTGCCGGGAGCATTTCTTATTGTCGCCACCAGCGCTATCCGATTGAGTTATTTCAACATTTTCGGACTGATTGACGATAAAACTTACATGGGGCTGGCATTAGATAATAATGTTATTATTCTTGCTTTTGTGTTTTTGTTTGAAGGCTTTATTAATCACACAGTTTTTTCAATAATCCTTTATGCACTATTGATGGTATTTCTGGTGCTTAATTTAGCCCCTGTACGAACGCCTAAATTTGCCGGAAAATGGTTTTATGTTTTGATGGTCTACACCTTGGTATTGACAGTTATCTACGGTTGGATCGTCTGGAACAGAGGGTAGGTGGCAAGTTTATTCTTGAGCGAACCCCTGGGCGGCCAGATCATAGACCTTGAGCATGGCCTCGGCCAGTTTTTCCGGTTTGCTTCCCCCGGCCTGGGCCATGTCAGGCCGACCGCCGCCGCCTCCTCCTACGATCGGAGCGATCTGTTTTATTATCCTGCCTGCGTTGTAATGGCTGACGTGGTTTTTGGTTACAACCGCGACAAGAAACGCCTTTGAATCGGCTGCACTTCCCAAAACAATAATACCCGATTCTATCTGATCTCTTGCTCTGTCAGCCAGATCGCGAAGGGCCGCCGGGGTTTCGGCCTCAACCACCTTTGCGAGGACCTGTATCCCGTTTATGGTCTTGACATCGGCGGAGAATCGATCTGATTCCTGGCTGAGACTCTTTGTCTTCAGAGATGCAATCTCCTTTTCAAGGGCCTTTTGCCGGTCAATCAGTTTGGAGATCCTGTCCGTAAGGTCTTCGGGTCGCGCTTTCAACATCCGCGCGAGATCATGGAGCGTCCTGGTTGTTTCAAGCAGGCATCCTAAAGCGGCTTTGCCTGTTACGGCCTCAATCCGCCTTATGCCCGCTGCGACACTTGCCTCAGATAGTATTTTGAAGACACCTGCGTCGCCGGTCCGTTTGGTATGGGTCCCTCCGCAGAGTTCCTTGCTGAAATCGCCGATAGAGACAACTCGTACGCGATCGCCGTATTTTTCTTCAAAGAGCGCGACAGCCCCGGTTGTCTGAGCGGCCTCGGCATCCATTTCCTCTGTCGTAACAGGCGTGTTTGCCCGGATCTGTTCGTTGACCAGGGTCTCTATCTTTAGAATTGTCTCATCATCAATGGCGGAAAAGTGCGTGAAGTCGAAACGAAAGCGATCGGATGTAACAAGGGAGCCGGCCTGTTTCACATGATCTCCAAGCACATTGCGCAAAACCGCGTGAAGTATGTGTGTGGTCGTGTGATTCAGAGCAGTGGCCTTCCGTTTTTCTTTGTCCACGCAAAGCGTCAGAGTTTCGCCTTTTTCGATGCGACCGGATATCATCTTTCCTCTATGAATAATAATGCCGCCAGGGGTTTTTACGGTTTCCGCGACTTCCATCTCACCGTTTTTCCCTCTGATCCTCCCCTGGTCACCTGTCTGGCCTCCTGCCTCGCCATAGAATGGCGTTACCGCAGTCACAAGCTCAATGTCGTCGCCCTTGTCTGCATCCCCAACCTCTGTTGCGTCCTTTAGGAGGAGCAGGGCCATGGATTCGTGTTGCAGCTCATCGTATCCCACAAACTCTGTCTTGACCCCGTCTGCGGAGAGCGTCGTGTATGCCTGCGAACCCCACTCGCCGGCGCCCTTCCATGAGGCCCGGGAACGGGCGCGCTGACCGTCCATTGCCTCGCTGAACCCTTGCATGTCGAGCGTCATATCGTCGTCACGGACCACATCCCGGATGATATCGACCGGGAAGCCAAACGTGTCGTACAGATTGAAGATAACGCTGCCCGGCACTGTTGTTTCCCCTTTTGCCTTCAGCCCGGCCAGGGCCTCATCCAGGACCTTGAGCCCGTGGTCAAGGGTCCTGACAAACCGTTCTTCCTCGTTTACGACTATTTCCTGAATATAGGCGCGCGCGCCTGAAAGCTCAGGGTAGGCGTCCGACATCACCTCGATAACGGATTGAGCCGTCTTGTGAAAAAACGGCCGGGTCATTCCGAGAAAGCGCCCGTGTCGTATGGCCCTTCTCAGTATGCGGCGCAAGACATAACCACGGCCCTCGTTTGAAGGCAGAATGCCGTCTCCTATCAAAAAGACCGCTGCGCGGCTGTGGTCTGCCACGACCTTGATCGACACATCCCCTGATGCGTCTTTTCCGAGCATTCGACCGGACAGCTCTTCCACTTTCCTGATAATGGGCTGAAACAGGTCCGTGTCATAATTGCTTTCTCCGCCCTGGGTGACTGCCGCTATTCGTTCAAGGCCCATGCCTGTATCAATACTCGGCCTGGGAAGGGGTGTCATTTCTCCTGATTCGTTTCGATTGAACTGCATGAAAACAAGGTTCCACAGTTCAAGATAACGGTCGCAATCGCATCCCGCCCTGCAATCGGGTTTCTTGCAGCCAAAAGACTCCCCCTGGTCGATCAGGATTTCCGAACATGGGCCGCACGGGCCTGTATCTCCCATGGACCAGAAGTTGTCCTTTTCACCGAGACGTACTATTCGATCTTCTGCCACCCCCATCTTTTTGTGCCAGAGATCATACGCGTCGTCATCCTCTTTGAAAACAGAGACCCACAACTTGTCTGCGGGAAGTCCGTAGCCGTTGATCAGCAGGTCCCAGGCAAACTCTATTGCCTCTTCTTTGAAATAGTCTCCAAACGAGAAATTCCCGAGCATCTCAAAAAAGGTGTGGTGTCTCCGGGTGCGCCCCACGTTTTCCAGATCATTGTGTTTTCCTCCGGCACGGACGCACTTCTGGCTTGAGGTGGCCCGTACGTATGCGCGTTTTTCCTCTCCGAGAAAAATCCTCTTAAACTGCACCATCCCGGCATTGGTAAAAAGGAGCGTGGGGTCGTCATGGGGGAGCAGGGACGCGCTTTTTACCACTCTGTGGCCTTTTTTTGAAAAAAAGGCCAGAAATTTTTCTCTCAGTTCTCTTGAAGTCATGGTGTTTCTGTCTTGTCTTTGCTCTCTTCTTTTTCTTTGGTTTCCTCTCCTTTTGAGGAGATCCCTGTGGCCTCTTTCACCGCTGCTGCTATCTTCGCGAATTTGTCCGGATTTTCGGCCAAAAACCGCTTTACGTTTTCTCTTCCCTGGCCGATCCGCTCCTTTTCATAGGAATACCATGCCCCGCTTTTGTCGATAACACCGGCGGTAACCCCTATGTCGAGAAGATCCCCTTCCTTGGATATCCCGTGGCCGTACATGATATCGAATTGCGCTTCCCTGAATGGCGGGGCGATCTTGTTTTTGACCACCCGGACGCGGGTCTTGCTCCCGATTACGTTTTCACCATCCTTGATATTGCCGATCCTCCGGATATCGATCCTGACCGAGGAATAGAATTTCAGGGCATTCCCGCCGGTAGTGGTCTCCGGGTTGCCGAACATGACCCCGATTTTCATCCTGATCTGGTTGATAAATATCATAGAGGTAAGGGACTTGCTGACCGAGGATGTGAGTTTGCGCAAGGCCTTGGACATAAGGCGCGCCTGAAGGCCAACCTGTATGTCTCCCATCTCTCCTTCTATTTCCGCACGCGGGACAAGCGCTGCCACCGAGTCTATGACCAGGACATCCAGGGCTCCGCTCCGAACCAGGAGTTCGGCAATATCGAGCGCCTGTTCACCTGAATCCGGCTGAGACACCAGAAGATCGTCAGTCTGAACTCCGAGTTTCTTGGCGTATATGATATCAAGGGCGTGTTCCGCATCTATGAAGGCCGCAATACCTCCGAGCTTTTGGGCCTCTGACACAATATGAAGGGCAAGAGTGGTTTTGCCGGAAGATTCCGGCCCAAAGATCTCTATCACCCTCCCTCTCGGGATGCCTCCCACCCCAAGGGCCTCGTCCAAAGCAAGCGAACCGGTAGGAATTACAGGAATGCTCGGAATATCCGCATTGCCGAGTTTCATGATGGAACCCTTGCCGAACTGGCGTTCAATCTGCGCTATTGCCATGTCCACGGCCTTTGCCTTTTCTGCGGAAACAGCCATATCTTTTCTCCTTTTACCCAAAAGGTACCTCCATAAGCTTTGTGTAGACTGCACCTGTCTTGCGTAAATCACTGCGAAACAAAACGACTGATCGTGCCGTAAACGGATCCGTCTCAAGATGTCCGAGCCGTTCGATTGCCTGAAGAAGTATGTTTTTGTCCAAATTACCTTTTACACGACCGACCGTGAGATGTGCCCGGAAGGGTCGCTTTTCTCTTGGAAAGCCGAAGGGCTCCAACCCCTGCTCAATACAAAGCTGAAATTCCCTCAGCGGCACAACGTCACCCCCGACTCCGATCCAGACGACCCTGGGGCGTTTTATGCCGGGAAAGACGCCGATCCCTTGCGCCATAAGCCGGATGGCTCCGGTCCTCTCTGCCGCTGCCATTAAGGCGTCTGTTATCGGTTCCACATCATCCTGCGATATCTCCCCCAGGAACTTGAGCGTCAGATGAACGTTTTCCGGCCGAACCCATCGTATGTTCAGTTTATACCGGCGGAACCCTGCCGCTGTTTTCCTGATCGTCTCTGTGATCTCTTCCGGAAGTTCAATCGCTATGAAAGATCGGATGGTATTTGTCATTTCTTTTCGAGCCCAAACGCTGACAGCCCGCAAGTCCAAACACATCTTTACTATAGAATCATTGAAGGTTGTTTGCAAGAAAGAAATCATCAAGCGCATACGTCGTCGACTTGACATCAGGACGTTCCTCCGATAGGATCTTTTTGAGATCGGCAAAGGCTGCCTGATCTATCGGGATGACATCAATAAGGGCTCGCCCAAAAATAACTTTACACTTTCATGCGTCGATCCATCCCGCATGGCTGCGTTGCTCGTCGGTTAAATAGCCTGCTATTCGCCCTTCTCGCGCCTTGCCATGCGGGCGCCTCAACACCTGAAAATATAAATTTGTTTTTGGGCGAACCCTAACCGGACAATCCGAAAATGGACAAACTTAAGTGTATCTTTTGCGGAGGCGTTGCAGAGATCAAGGGCCGCTGAAGCAATGCCCGCGTCGTGTGCAGGTCATGCAGCATGGAAACCAAACTGGATGAATACCGGGATCAGATCGAGGAGTGGTTGGATCGGGTATGTCTGATGGACGAGGAAGAAACGTAAGAATTTACGTTGCTTGAGCTTAACGGGGGAGATAGAGACCATGGAGATATATCTGATGCGGCACGGGGCGCCGCTTCCAAAGGAAAAAGACCCGGACCGGGGATTGAGTCCGGAAGGCTCGGATCAGATCCACGCAAGCAGCCGGGCGTTGAAGCGTTTCAATGTCGTATTGGATACCATCGTATGCAGTCCCAAGAAGCGATCACAACAGACAGCGGCAATTGTTGCCGAGGAATTGCAGGTAGCCTCCGACAGGATCGTTGAGACCGAAAAGGCTAAACCGATGGCGCCGGCGGCGGATACGCTCGATTTTCTTGCAGGGCTTTCAGACAAAGATCACGTCTTGATCGCAGGCCACCTTCCGTCGGTTTCCGAGATAGCATCGTTTCTGCTTACGGACGGATCAAAGGCAACAATCGATTTTCAAATGGGAGGGGTCTGCCGGATTCACGTGGAAACCCTTCCAACACATGCAGGCGTTTTGTGCTGGTATCTGACACCTGAACAGTTAGGGCTTATAGGCGAATAGAAATCCCTAAGCCAATCCCTTTACCTGGTCGATAAGGAGATAAGGAGATAACCAGGTGAAAGGATACCAAATGGGACATAACGTAAAAGGACTCTTTTTTGTCGTCTTATTACCGGCATGGTTCTTTTTGATAGCTCCTTGTGATGTGCGGTCTGAATTCTTCAAGTATATCGATAAGAACGGGAGTATCTGTTTTGTTGAGCATGAAAGCGGTATTCCCGAAGAATACAGAGATGACAGAGAGGTCTACGAAGAAAGGTATGATCATCTTTCCGAAGAAGAAAGATCGATAATTCTCGAAAAGGAACGGAAGGAACTGCATGCTATCCGGAGGCAGGAAAATCAGTGGATAGCAGCGGAAAAAAAACTGCGAAAAGAGGCCGAGAGGGAGAAATATCTAAAAAATACGGTCACAAAGGTTACTATTCGTGGGAATCAGGTCCTGGTCCCGGTTACGCTCTGCTATCAGGGAAGGACGATCCGGGAGCTCTTAATACTGGATACAGGCGCTACGATCACACTATTGCATCAGGAACTTGCTGACAAGCTGTCTGTCAGCAATGGAAAGAGGATCGGGATGCAGGTCGCAGGGGGAAATACGATAAACGCGAGGTTGAAGAAGTTGAATTGGATTCAAGTCGGGCCGCACAAAAAAAAGGACATTCAAGTAGTTGTTTTGGATCATGAGGGACCTTCAGTATTGCATAACGGACTCTTGGGCATGAATTTCCTGCGAGGCCTTGAATATGCGATCGATTTTGAGAAGCAGGTTATCAGATGGAAACTCTGAGTTGAATGGATAGAAATACCCTCCTGAGAGCGGAAAGGGGCGTGGTCAGAAAAACCTGGAGGGGCAGAATCCCGGTTGCGCTGGTCTATCCTAACAGCTATCACCTTGGCATGTCCAATCTTGGATTCCAGACCGTGTATGAGTCATTGAATCGATTTCCCGATGTCGTCTGCGAGAGGGTCTTTGCGCCCGACCGATTCGATACGGAATCGAGGTCTTTTCAGGGTCATTTGATCAGGTCGATTGAATCCGGAAGGCCGTTATCCGATTTTGATATCATCGCCTTTTCCATTCCGTTTGAAAATGACTTTCCAAACGTCTTGTCTCTCCTGGAATCCGCCGGTATTGCAAAGAGGTCTCTTGAAAGAGAGGAGTCTTCTCCCCTGGTACTCGCCGGCGGGATAACCGCTTTCCTGAACCCCGAGCCCATAGCCCCCTTTGTTGACTGTTTCATTATCGGAGAGGCCGAGCCTGTTCTCTCCCCCCTTCTTGAGGTTTATCGCAGCGCTTCGCGCAAAACCGATTTTCTTGAGCGTTCCGCACGGGAAGTTGAAGGAGTCTATGTCCCGGCCCTGTATGACGTGGCGTATGCTGATGACGGCACCATTTCCGGACGCACACCGAAAAAGGACTGGGCGCCTGCTCATATCCATAGAACGGTTGCACACGACATCTCATCTTTTGAGACTTGCACTACAATAACAACCCCGCACACAGAGTTTGGCTCGGCCTTTCTCGTAGAAATCGGCAGGGGGTGTTCACATGGCTGTCGGTTCTGCGCCGCAGGCTACATATACCGGCCTCCTCGTCTTCGGACAACAGACGCATTAAGCAGGTGCATTGCAAAGAGGGGGGCAGGCGCGGATCGCATCGGTCTGGTTGGGGCCGCGGTCTCGGATCTTCCCGAAATCGGAGCCGTGTGCAAAGGCGCCCTGGCCGGAGGAATACGTATATCCTTTAGTTCACTCAGGGCGGATGCGATCAGCAAAGAGATAGTGGATGTCCTGAAGAAAAGCGGGAGCAAGACCGCTACGCTTGCTCCGGATGCGGGATCAGAGCGACTCCGTCGTGTAATCAACAAGGGTGTCACCGAGCAGGATCTCCTTGATGCGGCTGATCTTCTGGTTTCGAGTGGTATACCGAATCTCAAGCTGTATTTCATGATAGGGCTTCCCACGGAAAAAAACGAGGACGTAAAAGAAATCGTAGCGTTGTGCAAGAAAGTCTATCACCGTTTCCTGCAGAGAAGCCGCGGCAAGAAAAGGCTTGGTCACATAACGGTAAGCCTGAATTGCTTTGTCCCCAAGCCTCACACACCCTTTCAGTGGGCGCCCTTCGAAGATGTCCGGTCTCTCAAGAAAAAGATCAGAATTGTCAGGGACGGCCTGAAAAAAGTGCCTAATATCCGGCTGCACGCGGATGTGCCAAAATGGGCGTACATACAGACTCTTCTTTCGAGGGGAGACCGGCGTGTCGCGAACCTCCTTGAGATCGTTCACGAAAATAACGGAAATTGGCCTCAAAGCCTGAAGGCCTCCCCTTTGAATGCTGATTTTTTTGTAAAAAGAGAGCGAGCATTCGATGAGATATTGCCATGGGATTTTATCGGCCACGGCATAAAAAAGTCATATCTTGTCAGAGAATACAAAAGGGCTGTTCAGGAGAAGACCTCGCCCGAATGCCGTCCCGGGCAATGCGAGATATGCGGTGTGTGCTCAAAAAAGATCATTTTTTCGAAGGAAGAAGTGTTTTTCTCTTGACTATCCCTCTTTAATGGCTGACTTAAATCTATACGTCTAATTCTACTTTGTCACATTAATCTGTTTCCAGGCAACGGTGTTTCGTAGGGGCGGGTTTGTCCCCGCCCGAATCCATTTGAAGGGCGGAGTAAAGCCGCCCCTACTGGTAATTTTTGTAATGAGGAGGGAGTAGAAATGCGAAAATCAACGATAATTTTGATGGCATTTTTATGTTATGTGCTCAGTCTTACACCAGCCCTTGCTCTCAACGCAATTACATCAGCAGTTGGCTCAAGCACCCTTGCTGACGAGACAGAAGCTGTAGAGGAGGTGTTGGCTGAAGTAAATGCAGAAGTTCCGAATTTTGCTCAGAATGCGGACATCTGCTTGCTCTTCTCGAATGTGTATTACGATGAACCCGAGATGTTAGTTGGTGCGCTAAGGGAAAATGGGGTAAGTATTCCTGTATGGGGAGCCACCTCTTCCCACGCCATAATGACCACTGATGGTTACGAGATTAGCGAAAACGGTGGAGTAAGCATGCTCTTTCTTTCGGGAAAGACCCCGCGGGATTTGAAGGTGGGAGTGGCGGCGGCGGATATTGGAACTACGCGACCCAATGCTGTCTCTTCCGGCAAGGAGGCTATCGAAGAGGCAATAGCCATGCTTGGAGATAGTCCGCAAATTATTCTCGTAAGTTCTGCCCCGGGAATGGAAGAGGCTATTATCGAAGGGATAGAATCGGTTGTAGGCAGAGGAATCCCTATAGTCGGCGGCGGTTCAGCAGATAATACAGTGGAGGGCTATTGGAAACAGTTTGCCAACGATCAAGTCTACGAACATGCCGTAGTAATCGCGGCTATCTCTACTTCGGTAAGGATAGGCTATGACTTTGCTCATGGCTATACACCTACTGAAAAGACTGCTTATGTCAAGGCCTCCTCTGAATATGGGAGGCTTGTTGAGGAACTTGACGATACGCCGGCGCTTGATCTATATGCTGAGTGGATTAACAAGGAGCCACGGGAATTAGAGGGTATGAATCTCCTTGGAGCAAGCCTTTTTTCCCCTGTAGCCACACATAGCAGCGTCAGAGGCAGAGATTACTATGTCCCGGGACATCCAGCCATTGGAGATTCTGATAACGGCACTATGTTCTGCTTTAAAGAACTTCCTGCCGCGACCAAGATAACCCTAATGGAGGCTACTGCTGAAGACCTTGTCCTTTGTGTAGGAGATTCGATAGAAGAGGCTTTAGAAAAGGGCCGTATCCAAGCCGGACACATTGGTGCCCTCTTTCTTGTCCACTGTGCAGGCAGGAGGTTTGCTATAGGTGATAAACAAATGGAGGATGTAGTTACAGAAATAAAAGAAAGCATTGGCTGCGAAACCCCCTTTATTACCCTTTTCCCCTTTGGTGAGCAAGGCAACAATCACATAACCGGCAACAGACACGGGAATCTGTGTATAGCGCCTCTTATCCTCTCAGACAGACCATGATATCCTCCGTTGTGCTTATACCCTATGTTGAGCGGTTCAGCGTTCACGGTTCCGGGTTGAGACGATCTAACTTGTTGTTAGCAAAAGGAAAACAAGTTGATAGGTACAAATG
>MAXM01000053.1:16784-17560 GCA_001751015.1 Desulfobacterales bacterium C00003106 | reverse complement strand
GACATCTATGGATACAGCAGACATCCCAATATAGTAACCAGCATGGAATTTGAACGAATTCTTTCTGCGTCCGGTCCTTTTGAGGGACATCTGATCAGACCTTCTGATAGCAAGGAGCCTAAGAAAATCGCCTGGCTTCAATGTGTGGGCTCCAGGGATTTGCATGCAGAGACCAAGAGCTATTGTTCGACCGTCTGTTGCACGTATGCCATAAAACAGGCCGTTATCGCCAAGGAACACAGTCACCAGCCCTTAGATGCCGCTATCTTCTATATAGACATGCGGACTTGCGGCAAGGATTTTGAGAGATACTATAACCGCGCCGAAAACGAAATAGGTGTCCGTTTTGTAAGATCCAGAATTACCAACATCCTTCCGGCAAATGAGCCGGGAAATTTACTGGCCCGGTACACGGATGACCTTGGCAAGAGAGTTGAAGAAGAGTTTGACATGGTAGTATTATCGGTCGGTCTTGGCATATCTCAAAGCTCCGTTGATCTGGCCGAAAAGATCGGTGTCAAGCTCGACCGTTATAACTTTGCCTCCACAAGCAGCTTTGAACCGGTTAAGACATCACGGGAAGGGGTCTATGTATGCGGTGTGTTTGAGGCTCCCAAGGATATCCCTGAGACTGTCGCCCAGGCCAGCGCCGCTGCCGCCGGGGCCGCCTCCGCACTTGCAGAGGTAAGGGGTACCCGGATCAAGACAAAGGAATATGCGCCGGAACGGAATGTCAGTGAAGAACCGATTAGAATCGGGGTTTTTGTTTGTCATTG
>MAXM01000053.1:16600-16739 GCA_001751015.1 Desulfobacterales bacterium C00003106 | reverse complement strand
GACCCTTCCGTTTGTGGATTACGTAGAGGGTAATCTCTTCACCTGTGCTGAAGACACCCAGGCAAGGATGAAAGAGGTCATCATAGAAAGGCAATTAAACCGTGTGGTAGTGGCCTCCTGTAGTCCGAGAACACACGAG
>MAXM01000053.1:15667-16484 GCA_001751015.1 Desulfobacterales bacterium C00003106 | reverse complement strand
GGGTTGGTGGTTGGCGGAGGCGTGGCCGGGATGACAGCGGCGATGGGGCTGGCTGAACAAGGATTTAAAACCTGCCTGGTAGAAAAGAACGATAGATTGGGCGGTAATGCCCTTAGATTACATGCCACCTGGAAGGGAGAAGAAGTACGGCCTCATGTTGAATGGCTGATTAAAAATGTCAAGGAACATCCCTTGATCAATGTACACCTGCAGAGCGAGGTTAAGGATGTATCGGGCACGGCGGGTAATTTTATATCCACATTAGTTGATGCGCAGGGCAAAAAGACAGAGGTAAAACATGGCACTACTATCATAGCCAGTGGCGGAGACAGTTCCAAGCCTGAAGAGTATCTCTATGGAGAAGATCCCAATATCTTTCTGTCGCTGGATCTCGATCAGGAGGTTGCGCAAAACCCTGACAGATTGAAAGATGTACATACTGCCGTGTTCATCCAGTGTGTAGGCTCCAGGGAGCCTGACAGGCCTTATTGCAGCAAGGTGTGCTGTACCCATTCCATTCACAGTGCCTTGACTCTGAAGGAGTTGAACCCCTTGATGGATATCTATATCCTTTACCGGGACATAAGGACCTATGGGGAGAGGGAGGATATATATAGAGAGGCGCGGGCCAAAGGTGTCCGGTTTATCCGTTATGAACTGAATGATAAACCCAGGGTTGAANNACGGATATCATAACGCTGGCCTCAGCTATCGTAGCCCGGAACAACAGCGAGATTCTATCCAGGACCTTTAAGGTTGCCATGAATCAGGACGGCTTCTTCATGGAGGCGCACGCGAAGCTGAGGCCTGTGGACTT
>MAXM01000053.1:6665-15631 GCA_001751015.1 Desulfobacterales bacterium C00003106 | reverse complement strand
TTTGCCTCGGCAGGGATATTCGTTTGCGGATTGGCTCATGGCGCCAAATCCATTGATGAGTCTATTTCTCAGGCAAAAGCGACGGTCTCAAGGGCTTGTACCATCCTTGCCCACAAAGAGAGGATGGTAGGTGGAAGGGTGGCCGTGGTAGATCCTGACCTGTGTATCGCCTGCCTGACCTGTGTGCGCATCTGTTATTACGAGATTCCGTTTGTCAATAAGGATGGGGTAGCTCAAATAGATGCGGACAGATGTCACGGCTGCGGAGTGTGTGTGGCGGAGTGTCCCTGCCAGGCCATTACATTTGCCAGTCTTACTACGGAACAGGTTGTGGCCAAGATCGATGCCTGCTTTGCTTGATCATGGGGATCAGGGGTCGGGGGTCAGGAAAAAAGGGAAAAAAGATGGAGGAGTTTTCACCCAAGATTATCGCTTTCTGCTGTCAGTATTGCGCGTATGCGGCAGGAGACCTGGCAGGTTCCATGCGTCTGCAATATGCCTCCAACATCCGGGTTGTTCTGGTTCCATGCAGCGGCAGGGTGGATGCCATACACCTTCTACGCGCCATAGAAGATGGCGCCGACGGGGTCTATGTGGCCGGGTGCCTGGAAGGGGGTTGTCACTTTGTTAAGGGAAACTTTATTGCCAAAAAGAGGGTCAGGTTT
This sequence comes from Desulfobacterales bacterium C00003106, assembly GCA_001751015.1. GTDB lineage: Bacteria > Desulfobacterota > Desulfobacteria > Desulfobacterales. The sequence goes on along the minus strand of MAXM01000053.1, from coordinate 14,966 downwards.
GTCAAGAAGCTGTTGACTAAGCTTGGTATTGAAGAAGAACGCCTGGAAATGTTTAACCTGTCTTCTGCCGATGGTCCGCGATTTGCCGAGATTGCCAACGAGATGACAGAGAGGATCAAGGCCGTGGGGCCCAGTCCTTTGAGAAGAGACGGAAAGGCTGGATCCGGGACCGGTTAACTAACTTAAGAAGAGTGGTCATTATGAAATCGGGCAGTAACTTGGAAAAGATATTGGCGAGCGGTCAGTTTGCTGTTACCGCTGAGTGCGGGCCTCCGAAGGGCACCTCCGGAAAGGTGATTCAGAGAAAGGGTGATATCTTGAAATCCCATTGTGATGCTCTGAATGTAACGGACAACCAGACGGCCATCGTGCGNNGTTCTTCTAAGACAGGCAGGCGTAGAACCTGTGATGCAGATGGTTGTACGGGACCGAAACCGTCTTGCGATTCAGGCCGATATCTTGGGCGCTGTTGCGCTCGGAATCCGAAATGTGCTCTGCCTTTCGGGTGATCATCAGAAGTTCGGCAACCATCCCACAGCCAAAGGTGTCTATGACATCGATTCGATACAACTTATTCAGACCCTGAAACAGATGCGTGATGACAACAAATTTCTGTCCGGCGACGATATCTCGGGAGATGTTCCGCTTTTTCTCGGGGCTGCGGCCAACCCGTTTGCCGATCCTTTTGAATTCCGGGTGATCCGTCTTGCCAAGAAGATAAAGGCTGGTGCGGATTTTATCCAGACCCAGGCCATCTTTGATGTCCCCAAATTTGCGAGGTGGATGGAGATGGTAAGAGATCGCGGTCTGGATGAGAAGACCCATATACTTGCGGGCGTAATACCTGTAAAATCCGTGGGCATGGCGCGGTATATGAGAAACAACGTGTCAGGACTGAGTGTGCCCAAGGAACTGGTTGACCGGATGGCCGACGCGGAAGACGCCAAGGAAGAGGGCGTAAAGATATGCCTCGAGACCATCGAGCAGCTTAAAGACATCGATGGTATTCACGGTGTCCATGTCATGGCCGTTGCCTGGGAAGATATCGTGCCGCAGATCGTGGAAAAAGCAGGACTGATGCCAAGACCGATAGTCTGATTTGAGAAGTGCAGTTTTTTCTAAAAAAGGAGGACGATATGAGTACGGGCGCCAAGATCATGGTGGTGGATGATGATCCGGATATGAGGGAGGCCCTGCAAATGATCCTTGAGGCCGCGGGTCATACGGTTGTGACTGCGTCAGACGGCGTGGAATGTCTCGAAAAACTGAAGGATGAGAGACCGGACCTCCTTTTGCTCGACCTCCTCATGCCGAGGATGGATGGGTTTGCCGTTTGCAAGGAACTCAAAGATCCAAGACGCGTCAAGTATGCCGGGATGCCGATTATTATCTTGAGTTCTGTTCGACCAGATGCGAGCCATCGCCGTTATGAACTCGAGGCCGGGGTGCAGCTTGACGTAGATGATTATGTGGAAAAACCTGTTGAAAGCAGCGTATTGCAGGAGAGGGTTGCAAGGGTATTGAAAAAGACACAAAAAGATAAATAGGTGCTGAAAATGGCAGGTGAAAAAATACTTTTAGTAGATGATGATTATGATTTCTGTGAGGCAACAGAGCTTCTTTTGCAAGCCAGGGGCTATGACGTAACCATGGCCCATGACGGTGAGGAAGGGCTTGAAAAAGTCCGGTCCCGGCAGCCTGATCTGGTTATTCTCGACGTGATGATGCCCAAGATGAATGGTTATGATGTCTGCGTTGTCATGAAGGCGGATCCGGAATTGAGCGCTATACCTGTTATTTTGCTTACCGCAGTGGGCCGGGAGATGTTCAAGACGTCCTACACTAAACAGATGGGGCTGATGACAGAGGCTGATGATTACATTGCCAAACCGGTGGAGCCGCAGGAACTGGTTGAACGAATTGAGGCCTTGCTGAAAGAGGAGTAGATGTGCTGACTAAACCGAGTATTCTTGTGGTCGAAAATGATGCCGCCATGGTGAACAGGTGCGGCCGGCTTTTGCTGAGCAGGGGCTACAAGGTCCGCACAGCTGAAAGCAGCAAGGAAGCGCTTCATTTTGTGGAGAAATATCGGGCAGACGTCGATATTATGCTTCTTTCACTTGAGCTTCCTGATCTGGGAGCAATGTCGGTCATCGAGGTTCTGCACAGGATCAAAAGCAGGATATTGGTCATGGCCATGTCTTCTGAGTGCGGGGAAGAGGCAATAGAGGCGATTCATGCAGGGGCATACGACTGCATTCGGAAGACCTTCACGAACGCTCGGTTCTGGACAAAGATGAACCGGGTGATGGAGCGATTCACTCTTGCGCGGCACCTTGAAATACTCAAGAAGGAGAGGGAATCGGTTCTGGCAAAGGATAGCTGTGATGAAGGCACCATCCTGACTATCTTGGACAGCATGGCGGACATGATCCTTGTTACAGATCAGAAAGGGAACCTCATTCTTTGCAATAAGGCGGTTGTTGAATCAGGACTTCTAAGCGGCAGGAGGTTGGGTCGGCCTGTCGAAGAGTGTTTGAAAAACAAAGACCTTGTGTCATTCATGATGGCGACCCTGCAATCCGGTCAGCCGGGACGTCCATTCGGGCATCACGAGGTATGCCTTTTGGAGACGGGTGACGCAAAGCTGCGCGCACATATAAATCCTGTCATTAATGGAGATGGCGTAATTGTCGGCTCCGTGGCCCTGCTTCATGACATGTCGCAGACAGACGCCATGAATCAGGTAAAGGCCGATTTTATGTCAATGGTATCACATGAACTCAAGGCCCCCCTGAGCGCGCTATTGATGCAGATATCCGTGGTCGTAGACGGCCTTGCCGGAGATATCAACGCAAAACAGAAAGACCTGCTGGGCAAGTCAAAGGAAAAGACCAAGGGGATGATCGCTCTTGTAAATGACTTGCTGGACCTCCGTCGTATCGAGGAGGGAAAGGCCCTGCTGGTGATAGAGCCTTTGGATATGGGCGAGATCCTGCAAAGAAGCGTTGACTTGATGTCCTTGTCTGCCCAAGAGGAGAATATCCGTCTGGAGGTCAACATTGCTGATGACCTTCCCCTGTTGAGCGCTGACAGAAGCGGGATGCAGGCAATTTTTGTCAACCTTGTCAGCAATGCCGTCAAGTACACACCGAGCGGGGGCCGTGTGACTGTTGACTTGAACATGGCAGGCAAATTTCTCCGTATTAAGGTGGCTGACACGGGCCTAGGTATCGAAAAGGCGGATCTAGAGCATATCTTTGACAGATTTTATCGTATCAAATCCGAACAGACAAGGAGTATCGGCGGGTCAGGTCTTGGCCTTGCCATTGTCAAGGGGATTGTGGATGCCCATAAAGGGACTATTCATTTGGAGAGTGAAGTAGGGAAGGGGACCATGATTATAGTCTCTTTGCCGCTGGAGAAGTAATTGGTCGAGTGGTTGAATGGTCGAGTAGTCAAGTAGTTGAATGGTCAATTTGTTACCCACTCGACGACTTGACTATTCGACGACTTGACCAAAATAGGGGTAGAAGATGATTATTGCCGCACAGAAGAATATAGAAGAGATAAAAGAGATGATCGCCCCGTACGAAAAGATCCTTATTGTTGGATGCGGCGCGTGTGTCTCTTTCTGTTCCGCCGGAGGCGCCAGGGAAGTTGATGCGCTGGCAGAGACGATAGCAGCCGAAAGAAAGGAAGAGGGTCGGGGCGTGGAAATAGAAACGGCTACTGTTCCGAGGCAGTGTTCTGTTAAGTTTGTAGAGCGTATTGAGAAGAAAACAGAACAGGCGGAGACCATCCTTTCCATGGGCTGTGGGGTCGGGGTCCAGACGATAGCTAAGCGATTTCCCCAAAAAAGAGTCCTGCCTGCCTTGAACACGAGATTCATCGGGGCAAGAGAGGCGGAAGGCGTGTGGACCGAGATGTGTATGGCGTGTGGCGACTGTATCCTGTGGCGGACAGCCGGGATCTGTCCTGTTGCACGCTGCGCCAAAGGGCTCATCAATGGACCGTGCGGGGGCTCTTCGAACGGGCGCTGTGAGGTTTCAAAGGATATCCCCTGCGCGTGGCAAGAGATCTATCATGGGCTCAAGAGATTGAACCTGTTGCACTACCTGAAAGAAGAGACACCGAGGCACAAGGTGTTTATCCATCCTGACAGGGTGGTGAGAGCGGATCTACAGCAACAACAAGCGACATAAGAGGTTTCAAGCAAAATGAGTCTTAAAGAAGCTTTGGATGCGGGTAAGTTTTTGATTACGGCCGAGATAGGGCCTGGCAAAGGGACTGATACAGGCGCGCTGCTTGAAGATGCCTCTGCCGTGAAGGATTGCGTTGATGCCATCAATGTCACTGATATGCAGAGTTCGGTCATGCGTTTAGCTTCCATGCCCGTCTGCCACTTATTGAAGGATATGGGGATTGATCCGGTCCTGCAGGTAACCTGCAGGGATCGCAACAGACTCGCTCTCCAGGCTGATCTTCTCGGCGCCTGGGTGCTTGGAATCAGGAATGTCCTCGCGCTCACAGGTGATCATCCGACACTCGGTGATCATCCGGAGGCAAAACCGGTATTTGATCTGGACTCGGTGAGTCTGCTTGATCTCATTGGCAAGCTCGGGTCTGGTGTTGATATGGCCGGACATGAACTCAAGGGGACGCCGAATTTCCTGTCAGGCGCGGTGGTCAATCCGGGCGCCGATACAGAGGCGGCCCTTGATCTCCAGATCATGAAGATGGAAAAAAAGATCGCTGCAGGGGCCAGGTTTTTTCAGACCCAGGCGGTTTACGATCTCGATCTTTTTGAGAAATTCATGAAACGGGTGGAAGGGTTCAATGTGCCGATATTGGGTGGGGTTATCCTGCTCAAGTCAGCAGGTATGGCGAGGTACATGAATAAGAACGTCGCCGGGGTCTGTGTCCCTGATTCTCTGATCAAAGAAATGACCAAGACCAAGGAGAAGGTCAAAACCTCTATTGAGATAGCGGCCAACCTGGTCAGGGGGCTGAAGGACCTGTGTCATGGGGTCCATATTATGGCCCTCGGCTGGGAGAAAAGGGTGCCGCAGGTATTCAGAGAGGCAGGTCTATAAAAGGAGGAAGGAAATGGCGATAGAAATACCAAATGCTGCATATTCCGGAAAGATAAAAGAAGTTCCATTGGGCCAGGAAGGCAAGACCATAACTTTCGGCGGTGAGACATGCTATCCGTTTCATCTGTTTGAAGGCGCAATGCCGCATCCTCCGAAGATAGCGATGGAGGTCTATGACAGAGCGCCTGAAGAGTGGCCCGACACGGTCATGGAGCCGTTTGCCGATGTTGCCGGCGACCCTGTGGCATGGGCTAACAAGTGCATTGATTCCTATGGCGCTGAAATGATTATGCTGCAATTGGCAAGCATAGATCCCAATGCTCAGAACACATCGGCTGACGAGGCTGCCGCAATTGCGAAAAAGGTCTCAGACGCAGTGGACGTACCCTTGATTGTCTGGGGATGCACAAATGTGGACAAGGATACCGAGGTGTTGAAGGCGGTATGCGAGGCATGCGAAGGCAAGAACGTGATTATCGGACCGGTTCAGGAAGGGAACTATCGCGCAATCGGAGCAACTGCAATCGGCTACAAGCATACTGTGGTCGCTTCCACGCCAATCGACATAAACCTTGCAAAACAGCTTAATATCCTGCTGGGGAACCTGAATGTGCCTGACGACAAGCTTCTCATTGACCCCACAACCGGGGCCCTGGGGTACGGCCTTGAGTATTGCTACAGCGTGATGGAACGGATACGGATGGCCGCGCTTACCCAGGAAGACGAACGGCTTCAGTTTCCAATCCTTGCCAATTTTGCCAAAGAGGTATGGAAGACAAAAGAGGTGAAGTTGAGTTCTGCAGAAGCGCCGCTTCTTGGAGATCAGAAAAAGAGAGGGATATTGATGGAGGCCATGACTGCCCAGTGTGTGCTTCTTGCAGGGGCTGACATCCTGGTGATGAGACACCCTGAGGCAATCAGCCTGGTTAAAGAGGCAATTAAAGACCTAATGACAACAGAAGAGGGTTAGTACCGTGTCTAAGATAATTTGTTCAGCAGCCATTAGAGGCGCTCACAAGATTGTAGGGATCGCAGAAGCAAAACAGGCGGAGGCATTGAAAAAATGGGGGCCTGATCAGGAGATAGGGTTTCCGAATACTACGTATTATCTGCCGATTATTTATGGAATCCTTGGCATCCCCGTAAAGACGTTGGCCGATGCCCGTGTGATACTTGATAAGTGCAACGAGCTGTTGCCGCCGCTTGTGAGCGATAACGTGTGGCTTCCCTATCTCGCCCCGGCCCTGGATGCCGGTATGGCTACCTTTTTTGCAGAAGAGATCATCGAGGCGATACGATATCTCGAGGAGCCGGGCTGCTATACAGAGGAAGAGGACCCCACGGCCGACAATATCTGGCTCGGGGCCGCAGACGACGTTATCATGCGGAAACGCGGTGTGGAGTTTGTTGACGGGAGCGCGCCGGGATTTGCAGCCATATTAGGGGCCGCTCCGAGTCCCGAGATTGCGGCAAAGATTGCGATAGAGCTTCAGGAAAAGAACCTCTATGTCTTTATGGTGTCGGACCACGACGGCAAAAACATGTCGGAGCAGCTTCTTAGCGTAGACGTTCAGGTCGGGTGGCCAACCCGGCTTGTCTCTTTTGGGCCGAGTTACACTGCGGCGGTATTTGCGATGGGGTTTGCAACCCGTGTCGCCATGTCGTTTGGCGGTGTCAAACCCGGGGCTTTCAGAGAGAACCTCATGTATAATAAGGAGAGGGTATTTGCCTTTGCAATGCCGCTCGGCACCGTAACCGATGAATGGTATGCCAACGCGGCCGGTGCCATTAACTGGGGATTTCCCACCATAGCGGACACGCCTATTCCGGAGGTCCTTCCCACGGGTATATGTACGTATGAGCACGTGGTCAGCAATATTCCCCATGACGAGATAGTCGCCAAGGCTATCGAGGTCCGCGGACTGAAGGTAACGGTCAGTAAGGTAGATATTCCGATGTCTTACGGTCCTGCGTTTGAGGGTGAGCGTATCCGCAAAGACGACCTCTTTTTTGAATGCGGGGGCGGAAGGACATTGGGCGTTGAACTTACTGTTTCAAAGGACATGTCCGAGGTGGAAGATGGACACATCGAGATGCTAGGCCCGGATCTCGATCAGGTCAAAGAAGGAGACAAACTTCCCTTTGGCATGATTATAGAGGTGGCAGGTAGACAGATGCAGCCGGACTTCGAGCCGATCTTAGAGAGGCAGATTCATCATTTGGTCAACTATGTCCAGGGGATAATGCATATCGGGCAGAGAAATATTATGTGGATCAGGGTAGGCAAGGCCGCTGTTGAAAAGGGATTCCTGCTCAAGCACATCGGCAAGGTAATGCATGCCAAGTACCACCAGGAATTCGGGAATATCGTTGATAAAGTCCAGGTCAAGATATACACAGAGGAAGAAAAGGTCAAAGAGGTTATGGCGTTGGCCAAGGATGTATACAGTAAGAGGGATAAGCGGGTGGAAGGGATGACAGACGAGACAGAAGAGACCTTCTATTCATGCACGCTCTGCCAGTCCTTTGCGCCTGCCCATGTATGCGTGATCACGCCGGAGCGGGCCGGGATGTGCGGCGCATACAACTGGCTTGACTGCAAGGCCTCTAATGAGATAAACCCGACAGGTCCGAATCAGCCCCTTGAAAAAGGGACGTGTCTCGATCCTGTGAAGGGACAGTGGAAAGGGATTGATGACTTTATTTTCAAGGCATCGCGCCAGAATGTAGAGCATGTATGCGCCTACAGCCTGATGAACTTTCCGATGACCGCATGCGGGTGCTTTGAGGCGATTGCAACGATCCTTCCCTTGTGTAACGGCATTATGGTCGTAAACAGGGACTATAGGGGAATGACGCCCTCTGGGATGAAGTTTACGACCATGGCTGGAATGGTCGGGGGGGGGAACCAGACCCCGGGTTTTCTCGGGGTGAGCAAGCATTACATGGGCAGCAAGAAGTTTTTCAAGGCAGAAGGCGGGTTGAAACGCATAGTATGGCTCCCCAAGATGCTGAAAGAAGAGATTGCTGAACACGTGAAGCCGATATGCGAAGAGATGGGCATGCCGGATTTTTTTGATATGGTGGCCGATGAGACCGTGGGTGAGACAGAGGAGGAAGTATTTGCGTTTCTTGAAGCAAAGGGGCACCCCGCCTTTACCATGGATCCGTTGATGTGATTTCAGTAAGAAGAGTAGAGAGTAAG
>MAXM01000053.1:5668-6649 GCA_001751015.1 Desulfobacterales bacterium C00003106 | reverse complement strand
GTAAGTGGTAAGTGGTAAGCAGTAAGTGGTTGCTTACTGTTTACTAATACTATTAAGGAGATGAATCATTATGGGACTTTCAGGGATAGAGATATATAAGAAGCTGCCCAAGACGAATTGCGGCAAGTGCGGTGTTCCAACATGCTTGGCGTTTGCCATGAAGCTGGCGGCAAATCAGGCCGAACTCGATGCCTGCCCTGATATACCGGACGACGTAAAGGCGGAGATCGGAGAGGCATCTGCTCCTCCTGTAAGGACGGTAGTCATTGGAAGCGGTGAGCGCGCAGTAAAGTTAGGGGGAGAAACAGTTCTCTTTCGACACGAAAAACGGTTTGAACATCCTCCTGCATTTACCCTGATGATCTCAGACAAGATGGATGACGCGGAGGTCTCGGCCAGGCTGACCAAGTTTACGGAGACGACCTATGAACGTGTCGGCGTTACCCTGAGGCCGGAACTTATTGCTGTCAAGGGAGAATCAGGAGATGCGTCCGCGTTTGGGGCCTTGGTCGAAAAGGTCAAAAATGCCACGGATGTCGGTCTGGTGCTCATGAATGAAGATGCAGATGCCTTATCTGCGGTTGCAAAGAGCTGTGCGGACAGAAAACCCCTGCTCTATGCTGCTACCGCAGAGAATGCGGAAGCAATGGGGAATCTTGCCAAGGAGCTTTCATGCCCATTGGCGGTAAGAGGAAAGAGCCTGGATGAGCTGGCAGAAGTGTCCGAGAAACTGATGGGAATGGGTCTAAAGGACCTGGTCCTTGACTCGGGCGCCAGGACCCCTCACAAGGCCTTGCAGGATCAGATTATTATGAGAAGGTCCGCGTTGATGAAAAAATTCAAGCCATTCGGGTTTCCAACGATTGTCTTCCCATGTGAGATCGAGTCAGATCCGATGAAAGAGGCAATGGTCGCGTGTCAGATGGTCGCGAAATACGGCAGTATCATTGTCTTGTCGGAGATAGAAGGGCACAGCATATT
>MAXM01000053.1:2074-5655 GCA_001751015.1 Desulfobacterales bacterium C00003106 | reverse complement strand
CAGAAGATCTATGAGATGGGCGCGGTGACGGAGAACTCGCCTGTTCTTATTACAGGGAATTTTTCCTTGACCTATTTTATTGTCTCAGGAGAGATAGATTCGAGCCGCGTTCCTTCCTACCTCATGGTCAAAGACACGGAGGGACTTTCGGTCCTGACCGCATGGGCCGCAGGCAAGTTCGGAGCGGACACCATCGCGCCGTTTGTCAAGAAGTCCGGGATTGAGGATATTGTGAAACACCGGAAGCTCGTGATTCCCGGTTATCTTGCCGCAATCAGCGGAGAACTCGAAGAAGAACTCCCGGATTGGGAGATCATGATAGGACCGAGAGAAGCAAGCCATCTGCCCGCATATCTGAAGCAGTGGAGCGCGTGACTTGGTTAATTGGTCGAGTCGTTGAATAGTCAAGTAGTGAACAGGATTGACTTGATTTTATCAGCCTTCAGCCTATCTACCTGAATAGTTACAAATCTTGTTTATCCTGTTATCCTGTCTAAAAATATGATCTGTTTGGGAGAGAAGAGTATAGGCATTTAAATAGAATAACGAACCGGAGGATCCTATGGTAGTCTGTATCGCTGAAAGCATAAATATTATGTCCAACACTATCGGACCGGCAATGAAGGAGAGAAACCCCAAGCCGATTCAGGAGATGGCAAAGGTCTTGGCAGACAGCGGGGCTGACTATCTTGATTTGAATATCGGGCCTGCGCGCAAGGGCGGTGATGAGCTTATGGACTGGCTTGTAAAGACGGTCCAGGAGGTGAGCGATCTTCCTCTTTCACTCGATACAACCAACCCTGTTGCCATGGAGGCGGGACTAAAGGCAATTGCAAAGGGAAGGCCCCTGATAAACTCTGTTTCCCTTCAGCCGGAACGGCTCGAAAAGGGCATTCCAATGGTCACAAAATACAACGCAGACGTTATAGGCCTACTTTGGGGCAAGGAGGGGATGCCGAGGGATGCCAATGAACGGGCGGCTCTTGCAGTTGATTTCATATTTCAGGCCAATGAGGCGGGAATTGCCACGTCGGATATCTGGATCGATCCGATTGCAACACCGATATGTGTTGATATCAATCAGGTCCTGTCCGGTCTTGAATTTATGAGTATGCTTTCCGAAATCGCGCCTGAAGCCAAGTCTACTGTGGGGCTTTCGAATATCTCCAACGGCGTGCCTGATGACCTTCGTCTCTATCTGAATCGCACCTATTTGATGATGCTCATGAAATACGGCCTCTATTCCGCGATTGTCGACGCCTATGACAAGGAACTGATAGCGATTGCCAAGGGTGAGCGGCCTGAATATCTCAAGCTCGTGCACAACATCATGGACGGAAACGAACCTGACCCGGCATCCTTGGATAAGGCCGAACTGGAGCACTACAAGACAACGCGTGTTCTTCTCGGCAAGGTGCTTTTTTCAAATTCCTGGCTCACAACTTAGGATGAATGGCTAAATTCGAGATAAAGATTGATGGTCACACCGTCTGGGTTGATCCTGGAACAACGGTGCTTGATGCCGCGCGCTCGGCGGGTGTCTCGATTCCGACGTTGTGCCATATTGCCGGCAAGACTGTTGAGCATCCCTGCGGCATCTGTGTGGTTGAAGTCGAGGGAAGCGAAGAACTCTTGCGTGCGTGTTCTGCGCCTGCCGAAGACGGCATGGTTGTTGTCAGTCAAAGCGACCGGGTTGTTGAGACAAGAAAGAAAATCCTTCAGCGCATGCTCTCTGTGCACTACGGCGACTGTATCGCGCCGTGTTCTCTGACGTGTCCCGCCCATATCAATATTCAGGGCTATCTTGCCCTGATCGCACAAGGCGAGTTTGCAGAGGCCCTGAGACTCATAAAGGAAAAAAATCCACTTCCCCTTTCCGTAGGCAGGGTATGCCCTCATCTGTGCGAGACCCGGTGCCGACGGATTCTGGTCGACGAATGTCTTTCCATCAATCACCTGAAACGGTTTGTGGCGGATTATGCCAGGGCTCCGAAGCATGGGGATGTACTTCCTTCCGGGCTTTCCGGACACAAGGTCGCCGTGATCGGCGGCGGGCCTGCCGGGCTTTCCGCTGCCTACTACATGGCCCGCATGGGACATGCCGTGACCATATTCGAGGCAATGCCCAAGTTGGGGGGGATGCTCCGGTACGGCATACCGGAATTTCGCCTTCCGAAAAAGATCGTGGATAAAGAGGTGGAAAACATACTCAGGGTCGGTGTAGGTACCCAGATGGGACAGAGGCTCGGGGTTGATTTCACTGTTAAGGGTTTGAGAGAAGGTGGTTTTGAGGCAGTCTTCCTCGGCATTGGCGCGTGGAAGAATCAGAAGCTCGGTATTGAGGGGGAGGAACTGGAAGGAGTCCTTTCAGGGCCTGATTTTCTCAGGGATGTAAGCCTCGAACAGATGCCTGCTCCGGGTCGGAGGGTGGCCGTGATCGGAGGGATAGACACCGCCGTGGACACGGCAAGGACCTGCATCAGGATGGAAGGGGTGGATGACGTTGTCGTCATATACCAGCGTTCCATGATGGAGGTGCCGGCAAGCCACCGGGAGCTTGCAGAAGCCAAGAAAGAGGGTGTCGATTTTGCTTACATGACAGGGATCGTAAAGATCACGAAAGAAAACGACGCGCTTCAACTGACAACCGTGCGCATGAAATTAAGCAAGCCTGACGAAAAGGGAAGGCGTTTGCCGATTCCCGATCCCGGCTCTGAAGAGAGACGTGAGGTTGATAGGGTTATTGTGGCATCGGGACAGTCCCCTGATCTTTCCTGGATGGAAAACACGGATGAAGGTGTAAAACCGCGCGTCTTGGGCGGAGGGACTATAGTATCGAGTCCGCAGACATTTGAGACCTCTGAAGACGGGGTTTTCGCGGGAGGGGATGTGGTGCGCGGTCCAAGGACCGTTATTCAGGCCATTACATGCGGAAAAAAGGCGGCCAGGGCCATCGACAGATATCTTATGGCAACGCCGTTGCCACATCCGAGACGGCAGCTTAATTTTACAAAGGGCAAAAAGTTCGAAGATGTTGACCTGCACAACTTCGATGATATTCCCATGCGTCTCGGGGAAAAGATGCCTGAACGCGCGCCGGACAGACGTAACCAGGATTTTGATGAGATCGAGTTGGGTTTCAGCGAAGAGACCGCGCTTCGGGAAGCCAGGCGATGCCTGCAGTGTGGGTGTGCAGCCCTTGCCAAGTGCAAGTTACGTTCTTTTTCCATTGAATACGGGGTGAAATTTCCCATATCCAAGATGCCGAAAAGACGTCGGTACACGATCGACAATCACCATCCTTTCATTACCATAGACCCCAACAAGTGCATATTCTGCCAGCGTTGCGAGAACAGTTGTGAATATGGGGCGCTCGAACTGGAAGGGATCAATTTTGACGAACACGGATTTCCCGGACGTGTCTCCATCGCAATCAATGACAGGTGTGTTTCGTGCGGCGCATGCGTAGATAACTGTTCAACCGGGGCCCTTGTAAAAAAATCAATCACATTGCCGGTTGCCGCCCAGGAGATAAGAAAGGTCAAGACGGTTTGCACCTTTTGCGGCTGCGGCTGCTCCAT
>MAXM01000053.1:0-1943 GCA_001751015.1 Desulfobacterales bacterium C00003106 | reverse complement strand
AAGTGCACCAATGAGGAAAACTACCTCATGCAGAAATTCATGCGCCAGGTGATCGGCACAAACAATGTTGATCACTGCGCAAGGCTTTGACACTCTTCCACTGTGGCCGGGCTGGCCGCATCGTTCGGAAGCGGGGCAATGACAAACCCCATAGCTGATTTCAAAGAGGCCGATGTAATACTTCTTACAGGGAGCAATCCTACCGAGAATCATCCTGTCATAGGTCTTCAGATGAGAAAGGCCGTACAGGAAGGCGGGACAAAGCTGATCGTGGTTGATCCCCGCGAGATAGAAATGGCCGGGTACGCCGAGATCTGGCTTCGTCCCAAACCGGGCACTGATGTGGTCTGGTTGAACGGCATGATGTGTGTCATCATAGAAGAAGAACTCTATGATGCGGCTTATGTGGCCGACAGAACCGAAGGCTTTGCAGCCTTAAAGGAGACGGTGGCGAGCTACCCCCCGGAATTCGTCGAACGGATTTGCGGCATACCGCCTGAAGATCTCAGAAAGGCCGCGCGCCTTTATGCCGGCGCTCCAAGGGGTTCCATTGCGTACTGCATGGGTATAACCCAGCATGCATTCGGAACCGACAATGTCAAGTCGATTGCAAATCTTGCCATGTTGTGCGGCAATGTGGGGATCAAGGGCGGCGGAGTCAACCCGCTGCGGGGTCAGAACAATGTGCAGGGGGCGTGCGACATGGGGGCTCTTCCGAACGTGTTCCCCGGTTACCAGCCTGTTTCCGACCAGAAGACGATCAGAAAATTCGAAGACGTCTGGAAAACGCACCTTTCTTCCAAACCCGGTCTTGCCGTGACGGACATGTGGTCGGCTGTCCTTGAAGGGAAACTAAAGGGGATGTATGTCATGGGAGAAAATCCCGTGGTAAGCGATCCCAACCTGCACCATATACGGGCGGCCATAAAGAAACTCGATTTACTGGTAGTTCAGGACATCTTCATGACCGAGACAGCCAAACTCGCTGATGTGGTCTTGCCTGCCGCCAGTTTTGCCGAAAAAGAAGGCACGGTTGTTAATACGGAAAGGCGGATTCAGCGGGTGAGGCAGGGCCTGAAGCCTCTCGGGGATTGTCGTCCGGACTGGCAGATCATTTGCAGCCTGTCCGAAAAGATGGGGGTTCACATGGACTATAAGGACCCCGAAGAGATCATGGAGGAGATCTCCGAAGTTACTCCGAGCTACGCGGGGATTCACTACGAACGGCTTGAAAAGACGGGTCTTTGCTGGCCATGTCTGAACTGGCAGCATCCGGGCACTCCTCGTTTGCATACCGCTCAGTTTACTCGTGGAAAAGGGTTGTTTCACTCCATTGAATTCATTCCTGCCAAAGAACTGCCGAACAAAGAGTATCCGCTCATTCTTTCGACCGGAAGACTTTTATATCACTACAACAGCGGGACCATGACCCGCAAGGTGGATGGGCTCAACAGGCTCGCCGATGAAGTGATCATGGAGATTCACCCCTCAGATGCTGAAGAAAAGGCCATAGCAGACAACGGTGTTGTCAGGATCAGGTCGCGGAGGGGTGAGATCACCTGCCGTGCCCGAATTACCAAAACAAGCCCGCAAGGGATCGTGTTTATCCCCTTTCACTTTGGAGAGACAGCAGTCAACCTCCTTACCATCGACACCCTTGATCCCGTAGCCCGAATACCCGAATTCAAGATCTGCGCGGTAGCAGTCGAGCCGGTTTCATAGTTCTTCTATATCCCGTTATGCATGTCCCTTATCACACAAAAAAAAGGGCATTTCCCTCATATTCGATGGAATGCCCTTTCTGCTTGAGAAACAGTAATCTAAACCAGCACAACATTTACTGCAGCAGGACCTTTCTGGCCCTGCTCAATGTCAAACGTTACTTTGTCGCCTTCATCAAGAGATTTAAAACCGCCTGTATTGATTCCTGAATAATGAACAAA
>MAXM01000052.1 GCA_001751015.1 Desulfobacterales bacterium C00003106 | reverse complement strand
GATGTGGACGGTGTTTATACTACCGATCCCAATATATGCAGCAAGGCGAAAAAACTGAAGAAGATATCGTATAATGAGATGCTGGAGGCAGCCAGCCTTGGCGCAAAGGTTCTTCAGATACGATCCGTTGAATTTGCAAAAAAATACAGCGTGCCTATTCATGTGAGATCGTCATTTAACGAGGAGGAAGGAACCATGGTTGTCAAAGAAGAAACCGATATGGAAAAGGTGGCGGTTTCCGGAATCGCATACGATAAAAACCAGGCGCGTATCACTCTGAGGAAGGTCCCGGATCAGCCGGGTATTGCGGCGAAGATATTTGCATCATTGGCCAAATCACAGATAGTGGTTGACATGATAATTCAAAATACCCGGGCAGCCGGCCTCACGGATCTTACTTTTACCGTCTCAAAATCTGATTACAAGAAGGCCCTGGAAATCCAGAAGAAAGTGGCCAGGGAGATAAAGGCTGAAGATGTCTATAGTGACGAACACATTACAAAGGTCTCGATCATAGGAGTAGGGATGCGAAGCCATTCCGGAGTTGCGGGCAAGATGTTTTCTGTTCTGGCCAATGAAAACATCAATATCATGATGATCAGCACGTCCGAGATCAAGATTTCCTGCCTTATCTCTGAAAAATATACAGAGCTTGCCGTAAGGGCGCTCCATGATGCCTTTGAGTTGGACAAGGTGGAAGATTGAAGGCTGTCCGCCATTGAAGATATTTCGCAAAGACCAGCAGGCTATAGTCCTTCTTGTCGGCTTTATCATTATGACGGTCTGCTCTCTGAAACCATCTTGCGGTCGACTCTCTTTTTTCCAGAAGGATGCAGGCGCTGACCCGGGCAAGCAGGTTCGAGAGGCGCTTATCCTGGAAGTCGACGGCCTTGTAAAAAAACCGGGGATATATCCATTTTATGTAATTCCCACGCGCCTTGAAGCTATACGCCAGGCAGGCGGTCCTGTCGACGGACTGGTCTTCGAACCCTCGCGCAGCACGTATCTGTCAACAACCGGCGATCGTCTGACCGTGGTGAAAAGGGCCTCGCGCAAGGCAAGGATAGTAGTCACCCGGATCGATGCCGCAAAGCGGTTCGTGCTCAACATCCCTCTCGATATCAACAGCTCCGATGCAGAGAGCCTGGATATCCTGCCGGGTGCAGGCAGACGCCTGACCGAACGTGTCGTTGAATTCAGGAAGAAATACGGTCGTTTTCATACCGTGGATGACCTTCTTCAGGTCCAAGGGATAGGAAGAAAAAAACTGGAAAAGATGCGACCGTATTTGACAGTCAATCATTCCTCTCCCATCAAACCCGGTTGATTGAAGAGGCTATGTAGCCTGCTCCGAATCCGTTGTCTATATTGACTACGGCAATCCCGGACGAACAACTGTTGAGCATGGCAAAAAGCGCGGTAAATCCGCCAAGACTTGTGCCGTATCCTGTGCTCGTGGGCACCGCAATGACCGGTTTGTCCACCAAACCGGCGAGCACACTCGGAAGCGCTCCTTCCATGCCGGCAACAACAATCAGGACCGAAGCGCTCTCTATCCGATCCTTATGAGCGAGCAGACGGTGGATGCCGGCAACACCCACATCATAGAGGCTCTCCACTGCGTTTCCCATTGTCCGGGCTGTTATGATCGCCTCCCTGGCTACGGGGATATCGGATGTGCCGGCAGTAATTACAAGGATTGTCCCTTTCCCGGTCATCTCAACCGGCCCTGATGAGTATACAAAGACCCTTGCATCCGGATAATATATCCCGGCGGCAAATCGTTTGATTACAACATCGGCCTTTTCCTGGTCGAGCCGGGTGACCATTACCCTGTCATTTCTTGAGACCATGGTTTCCATGATCCCTGTTATCTGTTCCGCGGATTTTCCTTCGCCGAATATTACTTCACAAAACCCGTTCCTTAGAGATCGATGATGGTCAACGCAGGCATAGGAAATATCCTGATAGGGCAAATCCCGCAGTTGCTTCACGGCTTCCGCCACGGACGTCTCTTTGGAACGCACGGAATCGAGTAATACCTCTACCCTGCGAATGTCCATTGTAATCCCAAATGAAAAATGATAAGAACAAAAGAAAAAGGTCACGGATTCACAGGTTCAGATTTAAGTGAACCCTGAACATGTGAACGCCTGCGAACAAAAACAAATATTAGATTAACAGATTCTTTGGACTTTTGGAATCAATTTTGCTTATCATGAAGGAAAACCCGTGAAAGCGTCCGATTTTTTGACACCTTCCTGTTCAGGAAACACGGCTTTGGATCGACATACTGCAAAACCAAAGGATGGTCGCCCATGAAGCTTCTTTTTTTCCGCTGTTTGGTTTTTCCTTTAGTCACGTGCCTGATTACCGCGTGCGCATCGGTCAATATGAAAACCGCCACGGATATCGAGCCGCAAGCCTCTGAGCCCATCATAGAAGCTGAAGCAGAATCTCAAGGCGCCAACACTGTTGCAAGCGAAGAAAAAACCCAGCCCCCCAAGCCTCCGGTCAAGGACACAACCAATGCAGACAACTACCAGCGTTCCGTTGATACTGCGCTGGAATTCTGTGAGGCATCCCAGGTGTTCTGGGCCGAAGGCAACCTTGATAAGGCCATTGACGCACTCGATCAGGCATATACGTCCATATTGAGCGTAGATACCGCCAACAACCCGAAATTGATTCAACAGAAAGAAGACCTGAGGTTTATGATCTCCAAGAGAATCCTTGAGATCTATGCCTCCCGGTACACCGCAGTCAACGGAAACCACAATGAGATACCGTTGATCATAAATGAACATGTCACAAAAGAAATCAAGCGATTTCAGAAACACGACCGAAGTTTTTTCATCCGGTCCTATAAACGTTCCGGCAGATACAGAGGGGCAATCGTATCCTCCCTGAAAGAAGCCGGCCTTCCGGAAGAACTTTCCTGGTTGCCACTCATTGAAAGCGGTTTCAAAACCAATGCATTATCCTCTGCCCGAGCGCTCGGTCTATGGCAGTTTATCCCCTCGACCGGTTACAAATTCGGATTGAAAAGAGACGCCTGGATTGACGAAAGGCTGGACCCGGAAAAGGCAACTGTTGCTGCCATATCTTACCTCACGGAATTGCACAACATATTCGGAGACTGGACCACGGTTCTTGCAGCCTATAACTGTGGTGAAGGGGCCGTCTTGAGGAGAATTCGCAGCCAGAAAATCAATTACCTCGACAACTTCTGGGACCTCTATCAGAAGCTTCCTCGTGAGACGGCGCGCTATGTGCCCAAGTTCCTGGCAACACTGCATATTATAAAAGATCCTGCCAGGTACGGGTTCTCATTTGAGGAACTCGACGAACCCGTTCCCTATGAAATCGTCCATATTGAAAAGCAGGTTCAGCTCAAGGCGATCGCAAACAAGTTGGGATCTTCCTTTGATGAAATCATCGCATTAAACCCTGAACTCCGCTATAAGGCCACACCACCGGACACGCCCTATCCACTCAAAGCGCCTTTGGGAACAGGTGAGATCCTCCTTGCGAAGATAGATGAAATTCCGAAATGGACCCCACCCCAAAGGGCATACGAGTACCACAGGGTAAAAGGCGGGGAATCCTTGTATCTTATCGCCCTGAAGTATCGAACGAGTGTCCGGGCAATTGCCGAAGCAAACAACATCCGGCGAAAACACTTCATACGAAAAGGGCAAAAACTGAAGATACCCCTAAAGGACAAAAAATACGCGGTTTCAAGTTATCAGTTGCTTGACGGGGGGAAATATCGTGTGAGAAGAGGCGACTCCCTTTGGGTGATTGCAAAGAGGTTCAACACCACTACCAAGGAAATCCAACGGCTTAACAGTTTGAAATCCTCTTGTCTTTCTGTAGGCCAACTACTTCAGGTCGTACGGCAGGAAGATATTCTTGACGACAAGAATCGGGAATCCTACCGGGTGCGATCCGGAGACAATCTTACCGATATTGCCAAAAAACATAATATGAGTTTGAACCAGCTTCTTCAAATCAACAGCCTGAACAGGAGAGGCGTTATCTATCCTGGGCAGACCCTGCTTGTCTTATGCAACAAATAGTAAAGTTCAGTATTCAGGGATGCAATACAAAAAAGTGCAACCTGTGCGGTTAGTCATTAGCGTTTAGCCGTTAGCATTGAAAAGGGGTGGAAATGAGAGAGTTTAGAGAACTTAATCAACAGGTCAATGAGGTAAAGAGGATGTTGAACAGTTTTAATTCAAAACTGGTTGAAATACTTCAGTCTTCAACCAGTTACGAGTTCAGCTCTTCCATGTTGCGGGGTTGAACGCAATCAATACAGTGAATATCTCCAGCCTCCCAAGGAGCATACAGAAGATAAGTATCCACTTACCCGGACAGGGAATCCATCCATAATGCTCTGTGGTCCCTACTCCTGCCAATCCCGGACCGATGTTCCCTATTGTCGCGGCTGCCGCAGTAACAGCCGTAACAAGATCCGGGACAAAGAGAGTCAACAGGAGGGCTGACGCGACAAAAAGAGTCATAAACAGAATAAAAAACGCCGCGATATTTATGACTGTCGACTCATTAACGGCCGCGTCTCCTATCTTAAGCGGCGCGATCAGCCTCGGCTTGGACATCTTGCGCAGTTCACGTCCGGCAGTCTTTAAGACCACCATAATCCTTACCATCTTCATTCCCCCTCCCGTCGAACCCGCGCACCCTCCACAGAACATCAGGACAACAAGAAGAAAACGGCATATATCAGGCCAGAGATCAAAGTTCGCAGTGCCATAACCAGTAGTTGTGGTAATGGCAACGACCTGAAATGCGGCCTTTCGAAAACACTGATACAGACTGTCAAGCTTCGCGCTTTCTGCTGCGGCTATATGCCTGGAAAATTCTTCCATGACAGGGGCATCGTGATAAAATGGACCGGCTGCATCATCGACGGGCGGCAGACCCGAATAATAAAGAATGGCTGTAACACAGATCGTGCACGCGCAAATGGTTACCGCATAGAAACGAAATTCCCTGTTGACGAAGAGATCATCGTATTTCCCACGCAACACCCTGTAATGAATGAGAAAATTCATGCCGGCCAGAAACATGAAGACCGTGACAACCCAGTCGATATAATTGCTGTTGTAAGCTCCAATTGAGGCGTTTCTCGTGGAAAAGCCGCCAGTTGCCATGGTGCCAAAAGTATGGCACAGGGAGTCAAACAATGACATCCCCCCGACAAATAGAAGTAAGGTTTCAACTACCGAGAGAAGAAGATAGACCCCCCAGAGAATCTTGGCTGTTTCTGCCAGCCGGGGCTGGAGCCTCTCCGCGCTTGGCCCGGGCACCTCCCCCCTGAACATCTGATATCCTGAAACGCCCATGGCCGGAAAGATCGCAAGCGCGAGGGTAATGATTCCCATGCCGCCTAGCCAATGAGTCAGACTGCGCCAAAAAAGCAGACTGCGGGGAAGCCCCTCAATATTCGCTATTATGGTGGCCCCTGTAGTTGTGAAACCGCTCATGATTTCAAAATAGGCGTCGGTAAAACATCTTCCAACCTTGATCGTGGAAAGCGGGTCTTCAGATCCCAAAAAATATGTAAAAAAGGGGATACATCCTACAAGGGTAAGTGCGATCCAGCCAAGGGTAACAATGGCAAACCCTTCCCGAACACCTTGCAGATCCCTGCTGGAATAGCAGATCGTTGTCAGGATAGTGCCGAGCAATATCGAAAGAATCATTGCAGCAATAAACCCGAACACCTCAGGGATTGCAACGAATTGAACAAATGGAAGGGAAAAGTGATGATAGACATCGAGACAGAAAGGAATGATCAGCACACACCCCATAACCTGCAAGAGCTTCCCTATCGCGTAACCGATTGCAAGTCTATTCAAGCGAAGTCCTCTAACAACCCTGGCCGTTTTCCTCTCTCCCCCTGCTCTTCTGTGCGTAAGTGTCCAATCATTCTAGGCAGCAAGGGCGCGGGGCGCCAAGTTGTGGCTATTTCGGTGTAAAGAGTTTCTGGATCACTTGTTTGTTTGCCGAGCGTGTTATTACAATCACGTCATCTCCGGGTTCAATAACTGTGCTCCCGTGCGGGATAATCATGGTGTCATTTCGTATGATACCGCCCACCAGAGATTCCACCCTGATCTTTTTCCACACGTCTTGAAGGGCTTTCCCGACCACCTTGGACCTTTTTCCGGCGACAATGCGAATTACCTCGATATCCGCCTCCCCGATTCGAATCACGGAACCTATTTGTCCCCGTCTGACAACCTCCATTATTTCCCTTGCCGTAGTCAAACGCGGACAGATAACATGATCAATACCGATGGAGTTGAATAACTTGATGTACCTTGGTTCGTTTGAAATGGAAATTACTTCTTTCGCCCCTTCCGCCTTTGCAAGAAGGGCCGACATGATGTTATTTTCAATGGTCTTTCCGGTTGAGACGAAGAAATCGGCCTTCTCTACATGCACCTCCTGAAGAGTGTCAACTTCCATACAGTCACCGTGCATGACCTCCACATTGTGAAACATCTCCGCCGCTCGTATGCCCTCCTGATAATCCGAGGAGACAAACACAACATTGTTTATTGTCCTTTCCAGGGCAGACGCCAGATAGACCGAGGTGAGGCTGCCTCCTGCAACGACCACCTTTTTGACACTCTTGCGGGACTGATTGACAAGAGCAAGAAACGAGTCAAGTGATTCCATCGGGAAAAGGGCAAACACCTCATCGTTCGGCTCGATGACCAGATTGCCGGTCGGGATCACGGCCATTCCCCTTCTCACAATCGTCACAACAAGGAGGGGATGTGGATCGGCCATGTCGCTTATTTCCTGGAGGCTTCTTGAGGCTATCGGCATATCCTCAAGCACCTTGTACCCCCGCAACAGGATATTGCTGTGCCCAAAATTCGCCGCATCCAGCGCGCCCGGAGATTCTATGAATTGCAGGACAGCATCAACGACCACACGTTCCGGTTGAATAACCTGCGTCACTCCCAGTCGGGAAACATCTATGCCGGTATCAGGAACCGAGTATTCCTGATTGCGAACACGTGCAATCCTTTTCCTTACGCCGAATTGTTCGGCCAATCCGCAAACAACTATATTGACCTCATCATTCGGGGTAACCGCTATGACCATATCGGCGGAATCTATCCCTGCCTGCTTCAAAGAATCCGGGCTGCTCCCTGTGCCCTGGACCACGAGAAGATCCATCTTTTCGCTCAGGGCCTCACATATCGAGCTGCTCTGCTCCACGAGAGAGATATCATGCTGTTCACGGCCAAGTTGTTCTACCAGGCTATGTCCTACGACGCCTGCGCCAACGATGACAATTCGCATGGATTACTTTTCGCTTCCTCCTGTTACCACTATGATATCAAATTGAGACTCCCAGGAAAGCTCCTTGGATCTGAAATCCTTTCCAAGCCTGCGGCCTATCTCACCAGCCAGGGTCTTGAATCCCTCCTTGTAAAAAATTGTCAGTTTCCGAAAAGTCGAGCGGGGCGCCGCATGGATCTTGCCAATCGGATACCCCATACTTTCCAACTGAACGGCCAGTCTCTCAGCGGAAGCCCTGCTCTTGTTCCCGATCAGAACCTTTACCCTGGGCTCATTTGCCTGCAGCATCTGTAGCGCCCCGGCATCTGTCTGTGTAGCCTCCCCCACAGATTCCAACACGGGCGGGGTTTCGGAAGGGATGTTCCCATCTATCTCTTCAGACGGTTCCGCTAAGCTTGACCCCGCGATCTGAACGGGGATCTCTTTTTCACGAACCAGAGGATCGTTAATCCGGCCTGATACCTTCACCGGTTCCAGGATCGGAACAATCTCCTTATCAATATCAGCATAATAAGGAACAGGCATCTGCCGTATGAACCAGTAACCTGCTGTTGTTATAAAAAATGCCATAATTGCGAAAAACAAACCATGAATCGGTCTGACAAGAAACCTTGAATGTGTTCCTCCACACCTGTTGCAGTCGTAATACTCAAACCCCGGGACAAACCTCGCCCAACGAGTGCGCCTCAGGAAAACAATTTCTTTATTGCCGCAGTGCGGACATTTCATAGCAAACCTGACCACAATTTTCAGAAAACTCTACAATTGATTGAATAAGGATTTTTTGTCGCAACCATAAGGAACGGGGCCTGAAGCTGTGATGTATAATGGGCAAGCTCTTCCGTTCCCGTTTTTAACTATCAGAATACCAATAGCGTGTCAATGATGCCCTGTTCCCACCCGGGTTGAGTGGTTCAGCGTTCACGGTTCCGGGTTGAAACAACCTATAAACCCTGAACCTGCAACCCTGAACCGCTCACAAGGTCCCACTAACATTAACCGTATGATTTCTACACCTCTTATGATATTAATGACAAAGACTCATACAAGCTCTCTTGCGACACAAGGGCGCATCCAGCGTGAACGGCTTAGGGCTCGCCCTTATCGTGAACGTGCTCTATCGTTGCGTATGCAACCGCACAGAACCGGCTTTTTTCAAAAACCCATATGTTGTCTTGTCTGAAACCCTGTCATGTTAAAGCGTAGCCTGCATATTGCTATGACGCCCAGCCAGGTCTTTGGCGCGTTTTGTCATATTCCCGGGGCGATTTTTCTGGAAACGCAGAAGGCCTCTTCCGGCGAAAGATACTCTTTTATTGCGTGGGAACCTGAAAAGATCTTTGAATGTAATATTTGTGAAGAACAAAAACACGATTTTTTCAATTTTATCGATTACTACTCAAAGGATTATTTTCTGGCAGGTTACATCGGATATGAGGCCTGTCAGTGGATGGAAGACCTCCCCTTGCCAGGCGTCAAGGATTCCCCTAATCCTGACATATACCTCGGCGCTTATGGTTCTTTTCTTGCCTTTGACCATGCCCGGCGCAAATGGACTATCCGGGATAATAAAGAAACGCAGTTCGTGCCCCAGTTGGTTCCTGCAGGGTCTTTATCTGATGGCGGGAAGATGTTGGGGACAAACCAGACCAAAAACGAATACATAGAGAAGGTTTGCCGTGTACTGGAGTATATAGGGGCAGGAGATGTTTACCAGATCAATCATACACAGCGTTTTCGTTTTTCCTACAGCGGGGATCCCTTCGCTCTCTACCTCAAGCTTAGAGAGGTTCAGCCGGTTGCCTACGGCGCATTTATTAATACCGGCCATGGATTCGTGATTTCAGGAAGCCCTGAATTGTTCCTGCGTATAGGGGGAGACAATGTCTTGAGCAAACCCATGAAAGGGACCAGAAAACGTTCCGATGATTCAACTGAAGATGAGCAGTTGGCGAGAGATCTGAGAGAAAGCAAAAAGGACCAGGCCGAAAACATCATGATTGTCGATCTGATGCGAAACGACATAGGACGTTTTTGCAGGTTCGGCTCCGTAAGGGTTCCGAACCTCTATGAGGTGGAAAGATACAACACTGTATATCAGATGGTCTCTCACGTAACAGGTATTGCGCAAAAGAACATCAGGAGATCTGATGTCATCCGGTCTGTCTTTCCTCCAGGGTCGATTACAGGCGCTCCCAAGAAAAGGGCCATGGAGATCATATACGAACTCGAGCCGAACCGGCGTGGGGTCTATTGTGGGGCCATAGGGTATTTCTTTGAGGACCAGATAGCGCTCAATGTCGCCATACGAACTATTGAAATTGCAGATGGATTGGGCGTGCTCGGTGTTGGAGGAGGGATTGTTGCGGATTCGGACCCGGAAAAGGAATACGAGGAGAGCATTCTAAAGGCAAAGGCCGCCTTTGTTGCACTGGGGATAGATCTGTAGGATTGCGGATGCAGAGATTGACGAACGCAGGGACTTGCGGGATATGAAGAACAGAACACTTGCTTTTGGTGAAGGGCTGTTTGAGACATTCAGGGTTTATGAAGGACCAAAACTCTGTTTTGTGGAAGAACACTTAGGGCGGATGGCTGCAGGATGCAGGTTTTTTGACATCCCTTTCTCACGGGATGAGGCAGAAAAACATCTTTTTTCATCGCTCAGGGAGATTACCGGACACAAAGGCGCGCGTCTCAGACTGAATCTTACCACATACGGCGCGAACGCCATAGAACGCGTCGCTTTTTCAACTGAAACGCTCCCGTTGCCCGATATGGGAAAGGAAAAGAAAGAGGGCGTGGAAATCGGTCTTGCGCCATTTAGAAAATTCTCGGGTTCTCCTGTTGTACGCTTTAAGACAACCTCTTATATTGAGAACATCCTGGTCTTCAGACAGGCAAGGAGGCTCGGTTTCTTTGACGCTGTTTTCGCCAATGAGAGAAAGGAAATCACGGAAGGAAGCATATCGAATATCTTCTTTCTAAAAAAGGACAAGATCATCACTCCTCCAGTAGATGCCGGCCTTCTGCCGGGGATCACACGAAACAAGGTAATAGAGCTTGCCCGCTCTTTTGGAATATCGACAGAAGAGATACCTGTCCCCCTCGATGCGCTGGATCGATTTGAAAGCGCCTTTGTGACCAATTCGGTATGGGAAATCCTGCCGGTCAAAAGGATAGATCGTGTCATATATCAATCTTCCGGGATGGTCCCTTTTATTCAGAAAGAGTACGAGAAACTCATCAAGGGTATATAGGGAACCTGCTCAGTCATCTCAAATCCTTTGCGTTAGGAACGGGATGAAATAACTTCCGCAAGTAGGCGCATAGATTTAGGTCAAATTTGTTCGATCTCAAATCACAAAAGTTGAAGGAATAGCAAGCTATTTTGATGCTTTTGTGATTTGAGATCGGGCGAGGGTGGCCTGAAGCTGTGATGCATAGTTGTGGAAGTTATTTTGTCCCCGTTCCTTATTGCGTCAGGCAGTCAATCCCTGTAGTCCGCTGATTTTTTCCACCCGGTATTGCGCCGGCATCGACAGCGTAACAGCCAGCATTACAACGTAGAATGATGCAAGAACACTGCGACCCAATATTGTTTCAGTCAAACCAAAGTGCATAAAACCTGCAATAAGCATCAGGCCCGCATAGGCCACATCTCTTCCCGCGCCACCCTGCCTGATGGCCGACACCGCGACCCTCAACGGCACAACGAAAACCGCCAACAGGGCAACAAGCCCCACTAAACCGCACTCGGCCATGGCGGAAAAATAGGAACTGTGCGACCGTTTGTATCCTGCAATAACAGGGTCAACTCTCCCTTCCGCGATCATTTTCTGAATCTCGGATTTCACGCCTCCGGGCCCTACACCCAAGAATGGATGTTCCCGGTAGATATTCCATGCCGCCTTCCATATTTCGTAACGCTCCCCTGCACCGCCCACAATATCGCCCTGAAAATAGGCCTCTGTTTCGTCGAATACCGCATTGATGCGATTGGCTATCCCTGTTTCGGGTATCGCATAGGCCGCAAAACAGATAAGACAGATAATTCCGACTGTCAGGCCCCGCAACCAGGGTTTGAGATATCCGTCTAATTGCCGGAAAGCAACAAAAAGCAAAGTCGGCATTGCGATCCAGGCGCCGCGAGTGCCTGACAAAAAACAGGCGATCATGCCCAAAGTAAGCCCTGTTATCGGTATCAGCACCAAAGCAGCGTGTCGCTCGCGAAAATAACCAAGACCTGAAAAACTCATAAAGCCGATAACGAGCGAGAGGTCTCCGAATGCAATGGAATGATATCCGCCGCTGACGCGGTACCCTGGTTGAAACCCGTGAAACGCGCCGGCATCTATCAGTGCATAGATACCGGCGACAATCGCGCCAATCGACACCCCATACCACAATATCCATTGTGGCAACCTTATGCGACGCAACAAAAAATAGACAGGGACAAAAAACAGAATACGCATCGCTTTCTCAATATACTTCAAATGGGGGTCTACAAGATCACCTGTCAAGGTATTTACAGCGAAAGACAGAAAAGCCACCGCGAAATATCCGGCAAACGCCCACATCAACCACTTTTCTTCACGAGACACCGTTGGCCGCATTTCTCTGTACAAAATCATCGGAAGACCCGCCAGGACCAACACAATCCCTGTTGAACTGGCCGCATGCTCAACAAGATTCGAAAGGGTTGGGAAAAATAGAACCAGCGCAAGAATAAAGATGCGCACATATTTGTTGTTTATAACTTCTCTGCTAATCAAAAGAACTCCTCGCAGCTATTGCCGGGTAAAAAATACTGTCGCAGCAAGATTCCAACGAATCGCCTGCGACAGATGTGGAATCTTGCAAATGTAAGGGAACTTTCATTGGGCCGCTAATTTTCAAATCCTCTCCGAAAACGAAAACTCAACGCAACAAAACCGAAAAAATAGATCACAAGCATTGAGATTACGGCAATGCTTCCGATATCTTTGACCAGGATGATACTTATGCCAACAACTAATTGCAACATCCCGTATCCCACCGAAATCTTCCACTGAGATATGCTTCCTTCATTTGCCAGAACCTGATAAAGATGCCTGCGATGGGCAGACATCAGGTTTTCTCTATTCTTCAACCGCTCCGTCATGGTAGTCAATTCATCCGCATAAAACGGAAAAAGAAATGCGGCAGCACACACAAAATCCAAAAAGCTGCTTGAAATCCAGACCACCATCCCCGCAAACACAAACCCAAGCAGGACACTCCCTGTATCCCCCATGAAGACCCTTGCCATCGGCATATTGAACGGAAGAAATCCAAGGCAGGCAAGACATATACAGACGCACAGGAGGATGATCCTTGGGTCCGCGCCCTGAACAACTGCAAACCAGCTCAATAGCCCGAATCCGACCATCCCGGTAATCCCTGCAATCCCGTTGATCCCGTCCATAAAATTAAAAAAATTCGCGGTTCCCACAACAAAGACCACGAAAACGGGAATCAAGGCATATGCCCCAACAGCGGCCTCCGTTTCCTGCAAGATCCCGACTGAGAGGATTACCCCTGCCGCGAACTGAAACAAAAGGCGTTTCCGAGGACTTATCTCAAAGCGGTCTCCCCAAAGGCTGATCAAAGAGATGAATACGGCAGGGATCCAGAAACTTTTCGGCACACAAAGGGCGATCGAGCAAACAAAAAAGGCAGCCAGTATTCCGATCCCGCCGCCTTTTGGAACAACCCCCTTGTGGGAACTCCGCTCATTGGCCCTGTCGAGAAGCCCCAGGGTCATTCCCCATCCGGAAACAAGCCAAGCGCCAGCTCCGCCAAGGATCAAGCAAATGATATACAAAATCAGATTTCTCATAAAACTGCAAGCCATTTCACTTAATAAATATGCATCCTCTCAACTGCCCACTCCCCCACGTTCCGATCGGCAAACTCAACGCCAAAAAGATAAATCTCCTTGCCCGTACCCTGATACTTTTCAAAATATCTCTTATCGTTGATCTGCCTTAATGCATTCTCCTTATCCCCATTGAATTTAAACTCAAATATATAAACATCTTTATCAATAATAACGGCATCTATCCTTCCCTTGTTTGTTTTTACTTCCGCCCCTACCTTCAACCCGATTAGAGAAAATATCAGATAGAAGACCGTCTGATAATATTTTTCTTTTTTTATGTGAAGATCATAGGGGATGTTGGCAAAAAAGATGCGCAAGGTATCAAAGAATGCTTCAAAATCATGATCTCTTAATGCATCAATCAGTTTCCACGCATAACCATTAACAAACTGGCTTTCCACAAAGGCATATGCCTCAGTCAGGCATTCTGTCATTGAGTTTTTTACTTCAAAGTTCGGATATGCCAGGGTGTATTCCATTCTTTCTTTATTATATCCTGCAATTGTCAGATAACCGGTCTCAAAAAGTATTGGTATTGTTTTCAGATTTTCTATTTCGTATGAGCTGAATGATGATTCACTTATGTTGACCCCATCTAATCCTGTTATATCAAAGTCTTTTTCTTTGATTAGTTTTATTAAAAAACTCGGTGTAGCGCTCTCAAACCAGTAATTGCTGAATCGGATATTATCGAATAAAAGAAGCATTGAAAATGGATTAAAAACCTTTTCACAAGTTCCGCTGAAACAAAAACCATCATACCAATACGCTATTTTTTCAATCAGCTCGGCATTGCTGACATCTTCGGTCTTTGCAAACCGGTCTATATGCTCTTTAAAAGAGGTTTCCATCTCCTGCCTTGTTATTCCAAGAAGTGATGAATATTTGGTATCCATGGAAATGTCTTGCAGATTATTTAAACCGCTAAAGACTCCTGCCTTTGAAAACTTGCTCACGCCTGTTAAAAGCACAAACCTGATATGTTCATCACATGCCTTTATGATCGTATAAAACCCCTTTAATACCTCCCGAAGCTCCATGGCCAGCTCCTTGTTTTCTATATTATCAATGATCGGCTTATCGTATTCATCAATAAGGATAACGACCTTGTTGATCTGGCTCAATTTGGTTAAAAGTTCATCAAAGGCTTCATAATATTGATCCCGTGTAAGCGAAATCCCGTATTTGTCTGCTATGTTTTTTAACTGATAAAGGATAAAGCCCTTCAGGTCATCCCTGTTTTCCGCCTTTTCCTTGCTGAAATCTATCCTCACTACCGGATGTTTTTCCCATGCATAATCCGCATTGTATATCCACAGCCCCTTAAAC
>MAXM01000051.1:3335-11217 GCA_001751015.1 Desulfobacterales bacterium C00003106 | reverse complement strand
CAGGCGTGCTCGACAGGTATGGAGTCAAGATCATCGGAGTGCAGCCCGATGCCATCGAGCGCGGCGAAGACCGCATAGCATTCAAGAAGACTATGGAACAGCTCGGTATTGATATGCCGGCGAGTAAACCGGCATACACTGTAAAGGAAGCTGAAGCAATCGCCGGCGAGCTTGGTTATCCGGTAGTCATCCGTCCTGCATACACCATGGGAGGTACCGGAGGCGGCCTGGTCTACAATGTAGAGGAGCTGAGAGCCGTTGCGAGTCGAGGCATTGCAGCAAGTTTTGTTGGTCAGGTGTTGGTTGAGGAGTCGGTTCTCGGATGGGAGGAACTTGAGCTTGAAGTGGTGCGCGATGCAAAAAATCAGATGATTACCGTCTGTTTTATAGAGAATGTAGATGCCATGGGGGTCCACACCGGTGATTCCTATTGCACTGCGCCGATGCTTACCATAGCTCCTGAGCTCCGGCAACGCCTTCAGAAATATTCCTATGACATTGTTCAGGCTATCGAGGTAATCGGCGGCACCAATGTCCAGTTCGCCCATGATCCTAAGACAGACCGGGTAGTGGTGATCGAGATCAATCCGAGAACGTCACGATCTTCCGCCCTCGCTTCTAAGGCAACCGGTTTTCCCATCGCTCTTATCTCATCATATCTGGCCGCCGGTCTGACCCTTGATGAGATTCCTTACTGGAGAGATGGTTCCCTGGAGAAGTACACTCCGTCAGGTGACTATGTGGTGGTCAAGTTTGCCCGGTGGGCCTTTGAAAAATTTGAGGATGCCGAGGACAAACTTGGCACACAGATGCGTGCAGTCGGCGAGGCAATGAGCATCGGCAAGACATACAAGGAAGCCTTGCAGAAGGCAATCAGGTCTCTGGAAACGGGCCGGTACGGCCTTGGCTTTGCAAAGGATTTCAATGGGCAATCCACAGACGAGCTGATGGAACTTCTGGCCGAGCCATCGAGCGAACGGCAGTACATCATGTATGAAGCGCTGCGCGCCGGGGTCAGCGTGGATACACTCTGCGAGAAAACGCACATCAAGCCGTGGTTTGTTGAGCAGATGAAGGAACTCGTGGAGCTTGAGGAGGAAATCCTCCGGCACCAGGGCAAGCTCCCCCCGGACGATTTGCTGGCACAGGCCAAAAAGGACGGGTTTTCCGACCGGTATCTGTCGCAGATTCTCAAGATCGGCGAAAAAGAGATCAGACAGAAGCGCACTTCATTAGGTGTAATCGAGGGGTGGGAGCCGGTGCAAGTCAGCGGTGTGGATAATGCTGCTTATTATTTTTCTACATACAATGCCCCTGACAAGATTGAGGTGAGCAATAAGCGCAAGATCATGGTGCTTGGTGGAGGGCCTAATCGTATCGGCCAGGGAATCGAATTCGATTACTGCTGCGTTCACGCGGCACTTACACTGCGCGACGAGGGATTTGAGTCCATCATGGTCAATTGCAACCCCGAGACAGTGTCAACTGATTACGATACCTCAGACAGGCTCTACTTTGAACCACTGACGGTCGAGGACGTATTGAGTATCTATGAGAAAGAAAAGCCGGAAGGCGTGATTGTACAGTTCGGCGGCCAGACACCGCTTAATATCGCCAATGAACTGGCTGAGGCAGGTATGAAGATCATTGGAACATTACCGGAGACCATAGATCTGGCCGAAGATCGTGACCGCTTTCGCCAGATGATGCGCAAGCTCGACATCCCCGAGCCTGAATCAGGCATGGCAAGCACCCTGGACGAGGCCCTGAAAATTGCGGAAAGGATCGGCTATCCCCTGATGCTGAGGCCGTCCTACGTCCTTGGAGGGCGCGGCATGGAGGTGGTCCATGACGAAGAGATGTTAAAACACTACGTTGCCGCTGCCGTAGATGTAACGCCCGAACGCCCCATTCTGATCGACAGATTCCTGGAAAATGCTATCGAGGCCGAGGCGGACGCCATTTCCGACGGCACTGATGCGTTTGTTCCTGCCGTAATGGAGCATATCGAGCTGGCCGGAGTTCATTCCGGAGATTCCGCATGCGTTATCCCGCCTATCAGTATCCCTGCAAGGCACATTGATACGATATGCGACTATACAAGGAAGATTGCGCTGGAACTTAATATAGTCGGTCTGATGAATGTTCAGTACGCCATAGCAAACGACATTGTTTATGTGCTTGAAGCCAACCCCCGCGCCTCTCGAACCGTGCCACTGGTCTCAAAGATCTGCAACATATCCATGGCGCGTATTGCAACACGCGTGATGGTCGGGAAAAAACTCGCGGACCTTGGCCTTAAGACCAAATCAGTTACTCACTTCGGCGTAAAGGAAGCAGTCTTTCCTTTTAACATGTTCCCGGAGGTAGACCCGCTCCTGGGGCCGGAGATGCGGTCAACAGGCGAGGTTTTGGGGCTGGCCGACTCTTTTGGTCTCGCATTCTTTAAAGCCGAGGAGGCCGCACAACAGGTCCTTCCTTCTGAGGGAACAGTCCTGATCACCATATCCGAGGGGGAAAAGTCAGCGGTTGTCGAAGTAGCCCGCCAGTTCGAAAAACTAGGTTTCAAGATCAAGGCTACCAGCGGCACCAATATCTTCCTGACCGATCATGGGATCGAATCAGAAGTTATCCGCAAGATGCATGAGGGTCGGCCCAACATAGTTGACGGGATTATGAACAAGGAGATTGATCTGATAATCAATACACCAAGCGGGAAACTGAGCACCCATGATGACTCCTACATCCGCAAAGCAGCCATCAAACACAAGGTCCCTTACATTACCACTCTCGCCGCGGCGATTGCGGCAGCGAAAGGCATTGCGGCTGTCCGTCAGGGACACGGCAAGGTGAAGCCGCTTCAGAGCTACCATGCGGACATCACGTAAGACGATGGGTTGAAATGCGTCATAGGCTGCTTTCATATTGATTTCTCCGAGACAGTTGGATGTTTTTACTCTTAGGGCTCGCAAAAGAGCAAAAGAGAAAGCGATAAGCCAGGGAGGGAGATCTTATGGAGATTACAAGAAGAAATTTCGTCAAGATCTCGGGGACCGCAGCCGCCGGCATAGCCCTCGGGGGTCTTGGTTTTGATCTCACGCCGATCAAGGCGCATGCCGAGATACTCAGAATCCGCTGGGCAAAGGAGACCACAACCATCTGCCCTTATTGCGCGGTCGGCTGCGGTATCATTGTCTACACTGCAACAGACGGCTCAGGAAAAATTATCAATACTGAGGGCGATCCGGATCATCCTGTCAACGAGGGGGCGCTTTGCGCCAAGGGCGCAGCGCTGTACCAGTGCATCACCAACGAGAACCGGGCAAAAGGCGTCCTCTACCGTGCCCCGTACATGGACCACTGGGAGAGGAAATCATGGGACTGGGCCCTGGCTCGGATCGCCAGGAGGGTCAAAAAGAGCCGTGATGAGAGTTTTACCGTCACAAACGACAAGGGCCAGGTAGTCAACCGTACCAATGGTATCGCACACATCGGGAGCGCAGCCCTTGACAATGAGGAATGCTGGCTGCTGCAGACCATGATGAGGGCGCTCGGCCTTGTCTACATCGAACACCAGGCCCGTATCTGACACAGCGCAACAGTTGCGGCTCTGGCAGAGTCGTTCGGACGCGGCGCAATGACCAACCACTGGATTGATATCAGAAACAGTGATTGCATCCTGACCATGGGAAGCAACCCGGCGGAAAACCATCCCATTTCCTTTAAGTGGGTCATGAAGGCGATGGATAAGGGGGCCACTCTCATTAACGTTGATCCTCGTTTTACCCGGACCTCTGCCAGGGCGGATATCTATACGTGGCTCCGTTCCGGTACCGACATCGCTTTTCTGGGCGGAATGCTCAACTACATCATTCAAAACAGGCTCTATCACAAAGAATATGTGACGCACTATACGAACGCAGGTTTTGTGCTAAACAGCAGATACGGGTTTGAAGACGGCCTCTTTGCCGGTTACAACGAAAAGGCCCGGTCCTATGACAAGTCGTACTGGAAGTTCGAGATGGACAAGAAAGGTGTTCCGATAAGAGACGACAGTCTCAAAGACCCGCGATGCGTGTTTCAACAATTAGAAAAGCATTTTTCCCGCTACACCCTCGACAAGGTCTCTGCCATCACCGGGACTCCAAAAGAGGACCTGCTCAAGGTTTATGAGACCTACGCGGCAACGGGCAGGGCCGGGCAGGCGGGCACTATCATGTATGCGATGGGTTGGACCCAGCATACCGTCGGTGTTCAGAATATCCGAACAATGGCCATAATCCAGCTCCTGCTTGGCAACATAGGCATCGCCGGAGGCGGTGTCAATGCGCTCCGCGGAGAGTCCAATGTTCAGGGCTCCACTGACCATTGCCTGCTCTGGCACATCTGGCCAGGCTACCTCAAGACTCCGAGGGCCTCTGACTCCACACTCAGCGCCTACAACGACAAATACACCCCAAAGACCGGAGATCCTCTCAGCGCAAACTGGTGGGGCAACTATGCCAAGTATTCGATAAGCCTTCTCAAGTCGATCTTTGGTGAGGCTGCCACGCCGGACAATGATTTTGGCTATGACTGGATGCCGAGGGTTGATGACAACACGCATTATTCCTGGCTCCATCTCTTTGACGCCATGTACAGGGGCGATCTTGCCGGTTTCTTTTCCTGGGGGCAGAACCCTGCCTGCTCGGGCGCCAACGCGCACAAGAATCGCAAGGCAATGGCGAATCTCGACTGGATGGTGAATGTCAATCTCTTTGAGAACGAGACCGGTTCTTTCTGGAAAGGTCCGGGAATGGATCCTTCGAAGATCAAGACCGAGGTTTTTTTCCTGCCCTGCGCGTCCTCTGTGGAAAAGGAAGGCTCCATTACAAACAGCGGACGATGGATGCAGTGGCGCTACAAGGCCGCGGAGCCTCCGGGAGATGCCAGGGCCGACGGCGAGATCATTGTAGAACTCTTTGAAAAGGTGCGTGAGCTTTACGCAAGAGAATCCGGGGCATTTCCTGATCCGGTCATGAACCTCAAATGGGATTACACGACAGGCGGAGGATTTGACCCGCATAAGGTGGCAAGGCAGATCAACGGGTATTTTCTCAAAGATCTTACAATCAAGGGAACGCATTACAGAAAGGGCGCCCTGGTTCCGAGCTTTGCCTGCCTTCAGAACGACGGTTCCACGTCTTCGGGCAACTGGCTCTATTGCGGGAGCTATACCGAGAAGGGCAATATGGCCGCACGCCGAGGCGCCGAAGACAGGTCCGGGATCGGACTATACTCCGAGTGGGCCTGGTGCTGGCCGGTGAACCGACGGATTATCTATAACCGCGCCTCGGTGGACCGGTATGGCAACCCCTGGGACAAGAAGCATCCGGTGATCCGCTGGACCGGCGAAAAGTGGATCGGTGATGTGCCTGACGGACCATGGCCGCCCATGCTCCATTCAGACGGAAGGCCAAACCGTGAAAGCCGGTATCCTTTTATTATGAAGCCCGCGGGGTTTTCTCATGTCTTCGGGCCGGGCCGGGCCGATGGGCCGTTCCCGGAACACTACGAACCCGTCGAGTCCCCGGTCAAGAGCAACCTGATGAGCGGTCAGTTGATCAACCCGTGTGTGAAGTTTTTCAACACCGAGGCGGACGTGTGGAAGACCTGCGACCGGCGCTATCCATTTGTGGCCAGTACCTATCGGGTGACCGAGCACTGGCAGACAGGGCTCATGACCCGCCGGCAGCCCTGGCTCTTAGAGGCGGAGCCGCAGCAGTTCTGTGAGATGAGCGAAGAGCTTGCAGGACTCAAACGGATCAAGAACGGTGACAGGGTGATCGTGGATTCGGTGCGCGGTCAGGTGGAAGCCGTGGCCATTGTGACAAAACGGCTCAGGCCCTTCAATGTGGCGGGAAATACGGTTCATCAGGTGGGGCTCCCATGGTGTTTCGGCTGGGTCACACCCAAAGACGGAGGTGACAGCTCTAACCTCCTTACCTCCTCTGCGTGTGATCCGAACACCATGATCCCGGAAACCAAGGCATTTATGGTAAACGTGAACAAAAAGGAGGTGTGATTCCAATGCCTGAAAAGATCTTCCTTATTGATACCACGAGGTGTACGGCCTGCCGCGGCTGCCAGGTTGCCTGCAAGCAATGGAACAAACTCCCTGGAACAAAGACTCACAATTGGGGGAGCCACCAGAATCCGG
This sequence comes from Desulfobacterales bacterium C00003106, assembly GCA_001751015.1. Taxonomy (GTDB): domain Bacteria; phylum Desulfobacterota; class Desulfobacteria; order Desulfobacterales. The sequence goes on along the minus strand of MAXM01000051.1, from coordinate 5,018 downwards.
CTGATCTCTCCTTTGATACCTTTAAGCTTGTCCGGTTCAGCGAGGTAGTTTTGGAGGGGAGGCTTTCCTGGTATTTTTTTTCGGATCAGTGCCGACATTGCGTGGATCCGCCGTGCAAGGAAGCAGCGGACGCATACGTCTCCGGAGCCGTGATTGTTGATGAAGGCACAGGAGCCGTGATTTTCACCGAAAAGACCCGCGAGCTGTACGAATCCGCGTTTGAGGATGTCAGGGAGACATGCCCCTATGACATCCCGAGACGGGACCCGGTCACGGGTTTGGTTTCCAAGTGCACCATGTGTATAGACCGCGTGCAAAACGGTCTTGTTCCTGCCTGCGTCAAGGCCTGCCCGACCGGCGCCATGAACTTCGGCGGCAGGGATGAGATCATGGCTCTTGCCGGAAAGAGGTTGGGCCTGCTCAAGAAAAAAGGGTGTGACAAGGCCCGGCTCTTAGACGATGACGTTCGCGTGGTTTATCTTGTTGCCGATGACCCGGTCTTGTATCACAGGTTTGCCGCCGCGCCAAACCATGTAGGCATTACCCGTAAACTGGCGCTTCGCAAGCTCTTTCGTCCCGCGTCCGGGCTGATTGCCGGTATGGCCGACCGGGGAGGGATCGAGAGATCAGGGATGGTTGATTAATCGAATGGTCAAATGGGCGAATTGGTTGAATGGTCGAGCATGCCTGGAATCGGGAGGGTAGGGGCCGTGAACTGTATAACCGGCAACCGTGAACCATTACTCGGGAGGTATTTCTGTGAATGTGGAGATTGACAGCCTCTATCAGGGGATGATGGACCGGCTCTCCGATCTCAGACGGGAGAGAAGCGGATATGAAGAAGTCCTTTGCTTTTACGCCGAAGTCTTGGCGGCGCAGCGCGCAGCACAGCAGGACATGGTTGTCGCCGAACCGGACCTGCCGGAGGAGAATACCCGTTTAAGGGTCCGGGAGGGATTTCCTCTTATTGCAAGAGAGGGCTTTCCGGTGGACATAAAGGGGGCGGAGCTGCTTTTTGGAAAGCTCTGCCGTATCTCGCAGAAAGGAAATCCGCTTCTTGCCTCGGCAGGCAAGGCCCTGCAGGACGCCGTTGACCGACAGGAGTTTAATTTCGCACAACTTATTTCGGCAACCCTGACGGAAAAGACCGGAGATATCAAGGCCCTGGCGGATGGCGCAGGAGTGAGTCCGACTATTCTTTGCGCTCTTGGCAGATGGAGTATGCAGCCGTCTCTCTTTGCTGTAGCCGTTGCCCTTGCCGGTGAGCCCCTGCTCGATGACTGGCAACGGGGACACTGCCCGATTTGCGGTGCATTTCCCGCCATGGCTGCTTTTGTCGGAAAGGAGGGGAAACGCTGGGCCCTCTGTTCGTTCTGCGGCCACGTCTGGCGTCTTAACCGGGTTGGCTGCCCCTTCTGCGGCGCTGAGAATCACAAAGGGCTTCGCTATTTTTATGCGGAGGGAGAGGAGGTCTACCGGGTCTATGTATGCGATCACTGCACAGCTTATCTCAAGGTCATGGACACTCGCAAGCAAGGAAACCTGCAGGCCCTGCCTGTTGACGACGTCGCCACCGCGCACCTTGATCTGCTGGCAGAAGGGGAAGGCTATGTGCGAAAGGCTCCGGGAGTTATGCCAATGAAGATTGAAAATTGCTGACTCTAACGTTTTCTATGTACACCC
>MAXM01000051.1:0-3275 GCA_001751015.1 Desulfobacterales bacterium C00003106 | reverse complement strand
CGGCAAGTTGTGTTACCAGTGCTTCGGGTACAACATTTAGTGCTATGATGGATGGGGGCTTGGCATTTTATTATGTTTGCCGTCGCGAGACACCAAACATAACAGCCTATAATATTAAGCTGTTATGTTATACATAGAAAACGTTAGAGTCAGGATATTTTCATTTCCAACCCTTTTTTTTCGCAATCATTGCAAACTAAAATCTAACCTCGATTCCTCCATAAAACATACGATCAGGCATCGGATATCCGCAACTCTCCTCGTATTCCTCATCCAGTATGTTTTCGCACCCTGCATACAGATAACCATGATCCTTTATGACCGGGTATTTGATTATCCCATTGAGCAGGAAATAGCTGTCCATCTCTCCGGTAGCAGCGGCGCTTGAAGCACTTATTGGCACCTCTCTGGAATCGACCCATTTCAAGGTTAACTTGGCAAGCGCACCGTCATCCCTTTGATATTTGATCCCTATGTTAAACTTGTGTTCAGGCAATTCACTGATCTCGTCGGAAATATTGCTCTCATCCAGTATATCCCCTTCCTTGTCAGTAGTTTGATAGGTATAGTTGGCAAACGCATAAACATCATTGAAAAGTCTTGAGTCAATATCCAGCTCAAGGCCTGTCAGCGTGACATTATCGATATTGTACACCACACGGCTCGGTCTATAACCAAAAATCCATCTGAGATAATCATCGATATCGTAATGATAGACCTTTGCCGAAATGCCTGTATCTTTGATCCCTTTATAGGTCCCGCCTATCTCATATTGCATGGAATCTTCGAAGGTTAAGCTCTTTCTATCAGACGGTTGATATCCGTTATAATACCAGTAATACTTGGGAAGGGTTGGAAAATTGACGGCCCTTGCCACCGTAACAAAGGTTTCAAGATCAGGGATTGGAAAATAAAAGAGGCCGAATTTTGGAGAAACAGGTGTATCTTCCACAACGTCACAGTCTTTGTCATCTCCCTTGTAATCATCGACCCTGAGCCCCAGATAGATGTCCAGGTTTGAAAGCAGAGACCATCTGTCCTGAATAAAGGCCGAATTGACCTTTGAAAGCTCATGTTTGTCGTCTGAGTCTTCAAACCATCCTCGAAGATATGTTCTATCAACATAGCTATAGGTTACACCCCCATACCCGAGGTAGTTACCCTCAACCCCTGCTTTCAAGGCATGGTCTGATACTATCCTTTCCCCCTTGAGACCCCAACCCCAGGAGTAATCAGGTGGACAATCACGTTTTATGGCCAGATCGCCGCTGCCTTGTTCATAAATATAGTCCGTGCGGTCTTCATCGTTTAAGTAGTACCTTGCCTCCCAATCGATCCCCAAAAGGCTCTTTTCCAAAACAGCCTCCCACTCATATCTTTCTTTCGAATAGTAGCTCCCATCGCCAAGCGTTCTTCCCTCTTGCCACCCGAATCCGGGGCCGATAAGGGTGTCTCCGTCGCTTTCCGGGTAGCTGTCATCGTAATAGGAAGAGTCCTTCTTGTTTTCAACAATCATGCCGTATTCCCCTTTGTTGTACCGCATACCTATCTTGATCTTGCCGTTATCCGGAAAATAATAGGCAAGACATACGGACGCGTCTTTCCTTTCCAGATCATTATTGCGGAGATAACCATCGCTTTCCCGATACCCGCCTCCCAGAACGATTCCGAACGGGCCTGTCCGTTTTGAAATCAGCGCTCGTGTATCGTAGGTATCATACTCCTTGGCCCCGGCAGCAAATTTGAACTCGAGCTTCTCCGTTGGTTCCTTGGGAACAATATTGATTACACCGCCAAGGGTATTGCCATACTCGGCCAGATAGCCCCCCTTGATCACCTCGATCCTTTCAATATCCTGAAGAGAGAGCATGCTCCAGTCAACATAGTAGCCGCCATAAACGCCTGCGCCGGTCAGTGGACTGCCGTCAAAATTTACTATGTACCTGTCTTCACCTAATCCCCGAATCTTCACCATCGACCCCTGCGGGGTTCCCAGGCTCACCCTGGAGATATCGATGCCGGACATGGTATCCAGGACATCCACTGCTGTTGCTCCGACTTGATAGGTAGACTCAATAACCGGGACATCAACCTTTAATTCTTTATCCATTCTCGGAGAGGTAACTATAATCTTTTCAAGTTTTACGGATTCATCCACATCTTCTTTTTTCTCATCTGCCAGGCTAACGCAGGGAAAAATTAGACCCAGGATACCGAATAAGAAAATTATCGATCTTAAATGCTTCATATCCAACCCCCTTTTGCAATCAAACCGGTAAGGAACGGGGACAAAATAACTTTCCCGTTAAGGCGTTCAGATTAAAGACAGCTTGAAGATGAGATGCATAAATGGGGAAGTTATTTCGTCCCTGTTCCTAAATATATGACAGACAGGCAAGCGCAACGTGAGGCGCCCTCTCCGTTTCTCATCTGATCACCTGCTCTTCTATTTCACCTCAAAGGTCATTATATGGGCATATTGGCCGATATCGCACTCGGATTGATCCTCATAATGCTCCTTGTGTGGCGCCTTGACCCACCAGATACCCGGGTTTGTGATACGTATCATTGCTATGCCCTTATGGTCGGTTCTGGTCGTATAGGCATAGTCTTCCTTGGTTGAGAATCCGATATAGGTGGCATAGACAAATTCACCGATAAGCGGCTTGTCCCGGAATAGTATCTTGACAGGCAGATAGTCTCCGGCCTTAATCAGGCATGGGTCTGTTTGCGGCACCATTTCAATGGTCTGGCCCAACACGGTCTTGTAAGCATCCCCACCGGGTGTTCCAGCATGAAAAATTGCCTTGGCATAGAACTCCACGTAACGGCAGCTTACGGCATCGGGGAGTTCTTTTTTGCTCTGCATTTTCCGCCCTTCAGGTGTCATACTCATAAAGATCGGCTTCATTGCAACACTTGCCAGATATGTCCCTTCCTGTTGCAGGGCCAACCGAACGCCTACCTCGTTGAAAAATGATTCAGGATCGGGCTTTTTCGGTGCTTTCTTTATTGATTAGAACTTCCCACCTATGCTGAATATCACAGCGAGTGGAGAACCGGCATAATAGTCTACGTCCGTTGCGGTGTCACTCGCATAGATTGCGCCGACATATTTTTCATCAAACAGGTTTTTTACTTCAAACCCTATATTTGCATGTCTTAACCACCAGAAATCCTCTTTTGAGTATTTTATGCTCAGGTCGACAATGGTGTAATCATCAATTTCTTCCTGGTTTGCGGCATCGCCGTATCTTTTGTCAACCCATCTAACC
>MAXM01000050.1 GCA_001751015.1 Desulfobacterales bacterium C00003106 | reverse complement strand
TCTATATCTAAAAAACAAAACATTCATAAATGCACATCTGATAAAGAAGGGGCTTGTCTTAGTTGATAACGAGAGAGAGTATAAATGCAAAAATAAATTCCTAAAATTGATAAAATCATAAATAACCACGATATTATTCAAAGGGCACTGGTTCAGTTGAATAGGTTAAAAAGATTCGAATTTGTCGAATATACCTGTGAAAACAATTGGTTGTGCCAGTTATGTCGGCTTGCCATCAGACACTGCAACCTATTGATATAATTGAATCACCTATTCAACTGAACCAGTGCCGACCCCTGTAGTTTTGGGCGAGCCCTAAACATAGAACTCCTTGATCTTTTCTACGACATAGGCCTGCTGATCATTGGACAATTCCGGATAGACCGGAATGGCGAGTGTCCTTGAGGCGGCATCCTCTGCTTCCGGCAGATCACCCTTCCTGTATCCAAGCGAATTGAAACAGGCCTGGAGGTGCATCGGAATCGGGTAATAGACCTCTGTGCCTATACCGGAATCCGCGAGGTGTGCTTTTAGTTCGTCCCTTTTTTCCGGTGCAAGTATAACAAATTGATTGTAGATATGTCGGTTTTCTATCTCCTGTGGAAGTTTAACGATTTCGTCAAGACCCTGTTTGCGGAAGAGTTCCCTGTACAGTTTCGCATTCATCTGCCTTTTTTCAGTCCACGTGTCGAGATACTTCAGTTTTACAGAGACAACAGCAGCCTGCAAGGCATCCAGTCTAAAGTTTCCCCCGACTATCTTATTGACATACTTCGGGTTTGACCCATGAACACGAAGCGTTTTCAGGAGATCATAATGTTCTTTCGACCGGGTCGTCACTATGCCCCCGTCCCCAAATGCGCCAAGGTTCTTGGAGGGAAAAAACGAAAAGCAGCCGAAGTCCCCCATTGATCCTGCGCGCTGGTTTTTGTATTCAGCGCCGATCGCCTGGGCCGCATCTTCAATTACGAAAAGAGAGTGCTTGCGGGCTATGGTCATGATTTCGTCCATTGCGGCACATTGACCATAAAGGTGAACCGGAATGATTGCCTTTGTTTTGTTGGTGATTCGGTCCCGGAGTAACGCAGGATCAATGTTGTATGTATCTTTTCTTATGTCAACAAAGATGGGAGTCGCCCCAACCCGTACAATTGTTCCAATTGTTGCAAAAAAGGTGTATGGCGTAGTAATTACTTCGTCTCCCGGGCCGATTCCCGCAGCCATCAAGGAGATTAGCAGGGCATCGGTTCCGGAAGAAACCCCAACTGCATACGGACATTGACAATACGCGCCAATTTCCTGTTCAAGCTTTGCCACGTGGGGACCAAGTATGAAATACTGACTCTCAAAGAGATCCTGCATGACAGGCAGGATCTCTGCCCTGATGGTTTCATACTGGCTCTTAAGATCTAAAAGCGGAACTTTCATGTATGCTGTCCTCTGTTTGCAACGGTAAAAGGAAAGATAAGGCTTGTCTTGGGCGGTTGACATTGATTGAATGATCAGAAAAGGAAAAGAATACGAAAGACTAAAACACTCAGGATACGGTCAAAGATAAGGAATGGTGAAGTCGGGATGAAAAAAACGCCCCCGGTAGTTTCAAAACTGACCAGGGGCTACAAATCGCCTCGCCGGGCTCTTAGGTCTCTTCTACGGTGATAGCGCCCTGCTCACAGACCTCAATACAGCTTTCACATCCGAGACATTCTTCTGCATTTACCGGCACAGATTTCTCGTCCTGCAATTCATATACATCGGCTGGACATACGTCAATACATTCGCCGCAACCGACACATTTGTCCGCATCTACAGTTGGTGTAAACATAAACTGTTTCCCCCTTTCTTTTGATTTATATCATTGACTATCTTCCAAACGGAACTTTATTGCGGATTTCACCTCCACAAATGATTTTCCCATATACCATTTTCAAGATAACGTCAAGTCCAAATTTATCGGCCTGTGCGGTCTGGTAAGGAACGGGGACGGAATAACTTTCCTGTTAAGGCGCCTCCAACTCCAGCAATCCGAAAAGAGCATTTCTTTTGATGCCATCCGGCTGCGGCGTTTTCTGCGAGAGTTCGCCTTTTGCAGAGCACGCCCTTTCCAGAAGAACGCGTGATGATTGATCCGGAATCAGATAACATTTTAACAAAGCGCCGTTGTTATCTTCTGTTGTAAGGGATAGCTCAGAACTAACTTCACATTTTGATGAGCCGATCCATCCCGCGTGGCTGCGTTGCTCGTCGGTTAAATAGCCTGCTATTCGCCCTCCTCGCGCCTTGCCATGCGGGCGCCTCAACTCCTGAAAATGCAAATCTATTTCTGAGCGAACCCTAAGCGGCTCTTGTGTCAGGCTGTCGATTTTTTCCTGCATGGCCTCAGACCAGTTCGTGGTCGCGGCTTCGGCAAAGAATGAATGAAACGGAAAGGACCGGGAAAGTCTGCACCGTGAGACCTCAAATTTTTCGTATTCTTCGCCGAGTATCAACAAGAGGGCGTCACGGGAATCGGTAAAAAGAAAATCCGTGTCAGAGCCGTCCCGGGCATACAGGTGATTCCAGGCCCGGATACGCTGCATCATGAATACATCCGGGTTTTCACCTTGCTGCATCACCGAAAGATCGACACCTGTCAACCCGTCAGGCAAGGTATCTTGATCTGAAGGGGGATGCAGCGCTTCTTCGAGAAGATGCTGATTACGCTCAAACTGCCGGATATCCATCTTCATTTCGTCTGATTTCTGATCATAATCCTGTGCCAAATGAAGAAAAAGCCGGGCTGAAAATAGATTCTTTTCCGCATCTTCCCCGGAAGTCGACCGAGAGATGCCCGCATACTTCTTGATGTCCGTGACAACTCCGGAATACATTTCGTTTACATAAGGAGACGCCGTGCCGACCGCCTTCAGATACTCAACATCAATCCCCCCGTGCATCTCTCCCCATGTCTGACAGGAGCGGAGTTCATGCCGCAGTTTTTCTGTGTCAGCCGCATCTTTCAGTGGAATCCTCAGCTTCAAGAGCCCTTGATCGATCCAGGGCTGAAACGAAGACGGTATCATTATCTCTGAAGGCTGATAGACTGCAACTTCTTTCCAGCATGGCGCAAGCTCTCGAAGAAGCGTGTTTGAAATATAAGTAAAAGGGAAATAAACCGGCGTAATTACCAATGGTCTGTCCGTCATGAAGGCGTCTCCAATTGTTTGCTGTCAGCTCAACCGCTTGACCACTCATCTCAACACCGGCTCAACACTGGCCCTTGCGGTGTATCCTTTACTTTGTAGCCCCTGTCTTTTAAGAGGTCCCGAATCTGATCTGCGCGTGTCCAGTCTTTTTCTGATCTTGCTCTGTCTCGTTTTTCAAGAAGCGCTGTGAGTTCCGGGGCCAACTCAGGCGTCTTGAAATCAAATACCCTCAGAATAGCGTCTATTTTTTTCAAGACATCGATAATCAAATCCGATCCGGACCTGTCCAAAAGACCGTCTGTGATCAGCCTGTTTGTCTTTCTTATGAACTTGAAAATTATAGAAAAGGCCTCTGATATGTTCAGATCGTCGTCCATTGTATCTGCAAAACCCTGCTTCAGATCATGGAGCATCCGATCGATTTCAGGATACGGATGACCAGCCCTTACCTGTTGCAATCGTTCGATAAATTGATCCAGTCTAAAAAGCGTGCTGCGCGCATGCTGTAACTTGGCATAAGAGAAATGGAGCGGCTTTCTGTAATGATTTGAAATGAACCAGAAGCGGAGTTCCCTGCCGGTATAGCCTTCATCCATGAGACCTCGAACAGTTACCCGGTTTTTTTCTACAGAGCCGACATTTTTTCCCCCTGTAAGAACCTGGGCGCTGTGGAGCCAATACCGGGCCATGGGTTTTCCGGTCACGGATTCGCAAATGGCTATCTCGTTTTCGTGGTGCGGAAAGATCAATCCACGGTTGCTCGTATGTATGTCAAAACTCTCTCCGAGGTATTTCATCGCCATGGCGGCACACTCAATATGCCATCCCGGCCGGATGTTGCCCCACTCAGTCTTTGTGTAAATGCCCCGTTTGAGCTCTGAAAGCTTTGTCCGTTTCAGCAAGGTGAAATCCCGCGGATTATCCTTCTCGTAGTCATCGAGGTCTGTGGTAGATCCGAGCTTTATCTTGTTCAGGTCTATCCTGGACAACTTACCGTAGTTCGGGAACCTTGAAATATCAAAATACACGGATTTCAGCTTTTCATAGGCAACGCCCTTCTCAAGAAGCCGCCTTACAAGATCCACCATGTCTTTGATATGCTCGCTTGCCCTGGGATACTGAGAAGCCGGTTTGATCCCGATTGCCTTAATATCCTCAAGAAAGGCCTTGATATACTTTTCGGTAAACGACTTTAGATCCATGCCGGCCTGGTGCGAGGCTGAAATTGTCCGGTCATCCAGATCCGTGATGTTCATGATGTGGATGACCTCATACCCCTTATATTCAAGATATCGCGTGAGAAGATCAGAGACGACAAAACGACGGGCCAGACCGATATCTATATAATCATCAACGGTTGGGCCGCATGAATAGATGGAGACATGACCCGGCCGTATCGAAGCAAACGACTCTTTGGATCTTGCCATTGTGTTGTAGAATTTCAGAGACGCTTCCTGTTTGACCGTAAAAAGGGGTGTGCTCAAATACCGCTCGCCCCCGTCAGGGCAGATGACAACCAGAAGGCCTTCCTTCATCTCTCTCGCCATCTGACATGCCACCACCATGGCAGCTCCCGAACTCATTCCCACAAAAACAGCTTCTTTTCTTGCGAGTTGCCGGGCCATATCAAAGGCCTCATCATCTTCCACATTGATCTTGGCATCGAGACGGTTCTTGTCATATATCCCGGGGCAATAGGCCTCCTTCATATTCTTGAGACCCTGGATACCGTGCCCGAGATAAGGTTCTACCCCGATGATTCTGATTGCAGGATTATATTCCTTGAGCCTTCTGGAGATACCCATGACCGTCCCGGTGGTGCCGATAGTGGCAATAACGGCGTTTACCTCCCCTTTTGTCTGACGCCAGATCTCTTCCGCGGTTCCATGATAGTGCGCCGCCCAGTTAGCGTCACTGTTGAACTGGTCGGTAATAAAATACCTGTCCTGATGCTCCCGGGCCAGCCGGTAGACCTCTTCAATGGCTCCGTCCGTCCCGAGAGCCGCCGGGGTCAAAAGAAGTTCCGCCTCCATCGCCTTGACGATCTTCCGCCGTTCGATACTGGCCGCTTCAGACATGGCCAGCAAGAGGCGGTAGCCTTTGACGGCACAGACCATTGCCAGACCGATCCCGGTATTCCCGCTGGTTGCCTCGAGCACGATCTTGTCAGGCGTCAATGCGCCGTCAGCCTCTCCCTGCTCGATCATGGAACGGGCGATTCTGTCCTTGATTGAACCGCTCGGATTAAAATACTCCAGTTTCGCCATGATCCGGACTCGGGGATTCGGATTCAGCCGAACGATTTCAACCATGGGTGTATTGCCGATGGTGTCTAATATAGAAGACATCTTTGAAAGCCCACCCCAATTTTCACAGTCGCATCATTCATTTTCATCATGTATCCTATATTCATGTAACACCTCTTATTAGAAAGACAAAATACCGTCAAGTGAAAAGAGCGCTGATATCTCGCCCCTACTGAAACCTAAATTGAGCGATTGGCCTTTAGCGGTTAGCTATTAGCTAAGGAACGGGGACGAAATAACTTCCGCAACTATGCATCACAGCTTCAGGCCACCTTTGCCCGATCTCAAATC
>MAXM01000049.1:736-2704 GCA_001751015.1 Desulfobacterales bacterium C00003106 | reverse complement strand
TCACATCACGCTGCTTGAGCATTCGTTCAACGTCACACGCGAGTTAATTGATCTGATCAAAAAGCAGGCAAAGGATTATGACGTGTCTATTGGCAAATGGATAATGATAGCCCTGGGTCATGACATAGGCAAAATACCGGCGTTCAGAGTCGGCCCTTACGCAATGGGGGACCACGCCATCATATCCTACTCGCATCTTGACAGACTGCTTTCGCAAGACCTTCCGGCCAGAAAAGAGATACTCAATGCTGTCAGGGACCATCATTTTGCGGCGGTTGCCGCCCCTGCAACCAGACTCCTGCGCCGGGCCGACCACGCCGCAAGGAGACGCGAAATCCAGAGCGTTTCTCAATCGGCGTATATAGCCCTTCAGGAGGCCCAGGCGCAAACCAACGGAAACCAGGACAATGCAGGCAGTAATACAAAAGTCAAACCCGTGGCCCTGAATTTGTCCTGGATAAACAAAAACAAGGTCTTATCCATGATAGAAAGTCAAATCAATATAATCCGGAACAATCAGTACCGGGCGTTTTCGATGCGAACAGGCCTGGTATATGTCTGGCTCGCTACCATAACCGAGATAGTCAGAGAGCTTGCCTCAGAAACCAAACACATGGAAATACTGACCGAGCAGCCGCGAAACATTGAATTTTCCGTCAGGCGTCTGCTTGGCGAGTTTGTCCCTGATTTTATAGGCAAGGGATATCCGGGCGCGAAATTTCGAGTATTGGACAAAAATCAGCGCCTGCTCACAATCGGATTGTACATGCCTATCAGGGTCGAAGCCTTTGCTGCGAGCTTAACAGATCTCGAGTCCCGGAAAAAAGGTAGGCTGCTGAAAATTTTTGATGTTCAACCCCTAATCGGAAAACGGAATGCCTGAGAACATCTGATTTTATCCGCCTGCTATTATAAAGAAAAGGAGAAAACATCATGTCATTTTTGATAACAACCACGGAATCTGTTGATGGTTATGAAATAGAATCATATCTCGGCCCCCTCATAGTCCCGTCCGTGGGGGCGGGGAATTTCATCAGGGACTGGCTCGCACGATTCACGGATTTTTTCGGCGGCAAATCGAGATCATACCAGAAGACATACGAGAAAATGTTGAGCAACGGCCTATCCGAAATGACCGAGCAGGCAAAGGCCAACGGCGCAAACGGAATCCTCGGTCTCAGAGTGGAAACAACAAACATTTCCGGCGGCACATCATTGATGTCTATCCTGCTCTATGGCACAGCAGTAGTAATCAAGCCAAAAACAGCAACCGGGTATTAACGCTTAAAAACGCTGCAGGGAACGTATGTCAACAAAACATATCATTCTGGGTTTTTCACTTGCGATTGCATTATTGCTGTCGCTTGCAATGGGCTTGCAGGGCGTTATACAGTTGTCGGCATGTGCGAGCGGTTCATGTGAGGCGGTCCATGCCTCGCCCTTTGCAAGGGTGTTTGGTATTCCGCTCGGGTTGTGGTCCGCCCTGGCCCTTGTTCCGGTCATTATCCTTCACCTCATGAAAAAAGAAACAGCGGTTTTCTGCCTGATCGCCACGATGCTCGGGGCGGAAATATATCTCATTTTTGTGCAGATTTATTTCATTCACGCGCTTTGCATGCTCTGCCTCTCTTTTCTCGGTTTCCTGTTTCTGTCGTTTGTGCTTGCGCTCAGGGTGTCCGCCCTGCCCAAGACTTCGGCTATTGTTTTGTGCTCGTTTCTCTGCTGTCACTTTTTTCTTTTTTTCCCGGATTTTCAACTCCGGGCAACCCTGGCCCAAGTGCCAAAGACCAACCGTGTTGAGGTGTTCGCGTCTCCGTCATGTTCGCATTGCCGGGAGGCCATCGGACAACTTGAGACAATATGCTCTGACAGGAACACAGACCTCGTGCTGAGGCCCGTGCCCCTGTCTCCGGCTGACTATGAACCTACCCTTGACTGGATATGCAGCCTGTTTTTTTCTGAAGAAAC
>MAXM01000049.1:0-667 GCA_001751015.1 Desulfobacterales bacterium C00003106 | reverse complement strand
ACAACCCCGGACAAGGTGAACCTGTTTACTGGTTGGGAGCCGGGGTTTGGCAAAAGCCTTGCTCAAATGCTTGGCGTTGAGAGTCCGATACTTGAACTCAACAATCTCGGCAGTCTCAGTTTTCCACAAACAACCAATATGACAGGCGCTGGATGCGTCGCGAAATAGGCAAAAATATGTCGTATAAACCTGCACTACTACACTTTACAGCGTTTTTGTTGCTCACGGTTTTCGCGCCGACAGATGGAATAGCGGCGATTCGGACGCTCGGAACATTTGGCAACACGTATCCGATAGCGGAAAAGGACGCTATCGAGGAAATGAAAAAAAAGGCCGCCCAAACGGATTGGAGCAAGCATTTCGATAAAGAAAAACAGGCAAAGGCTATTAAGAACTTTCGTCCCCAGGGGTTGAGATCTCTTCCGAGAGTGACTGATCCGGAAACTTTTCTGGTTGACATGACCTACTCGCTTGAATTCGATATAACTGATCAAAGAGGCGTGATCATATATCCCAAAGGTTTCACGTTCAATCCCCTGGACTACATGGACTATCCGAGGACTCTCGTTTTTATAGACGGATCAGACAAAGACCAGGTTCAATGGCTCAAATCCTCAGAGTATGTTGGAACGGCCATGATACTGGTCACGGACGGTGTGTTTTGGGA
>MAXM01000048.1 GCA_001751015.1 Desulfobacterales bacterium C00003106 | reverse complement strand
GCGCCCCGACGGAAGAAGCTAGCCAGTCCGATAGTGAAGGCGCGGGCATTCAATGCATGGTTAAGCTTATCGGCCTCGGCATCAGTATGTACTCGCATACACGAGCTTCTGGATTAGGATTGATTTCCGAAATCATGCCTGAGAGTTTTTTTGCCTGAAGTTCTTCCTCCTCTTCTTCCTCAACCTGTCTTTAAACCAGTGGAGTAATCTGTTCTGCGAACGGCCTGGTTTAATGTAATTCTTCTTCCTCCTCCTCCGCCTGTCGCCGCACCTCCGGCTCAAGCATCCGCATCACAGCATCCGCCACCCGGTCCGCCTCCTGCTCATACACATCCCCAGGCTGCTCTATCCTCAGGTTAGTCTGCAAAGCCCCGGACTTCATCAATCTTGACACAGCCTGATTCCCTGCAGTCCTCTGTAAGTACAGTATGCGGTCCACCGGAGTATCCATAGACTGCAAACGCTTAGTTCTTCGCACCCGGAAATTCGAATTAGATTGCTTTACCTCAGGCACTTTAGCGATTTGATCAACTCTTTCTCCCATCTTTTATCACCTTCCTATTTATAATCACTATATAATGCATATTATATTCCAAAGTCAATATATCACTAAATGTAATTCCTGTTTAATTTAAAACCTCAATTCCAATCTCCAGAAATCTATTTTTTCCCGGATTGCTGCACTACATGTGTCAACTCATGTGCCATCAGCCTTCGCCCCTCGCCTGTCCCTGGTGTATCCTGTCCTGTCCCGAACACAACATCCTGTCCCAGTGTATAAGCCTTCGCATTCAGTGCCCGTGCAGATTCAGCCGCCTGCGCATCACTATGCAGCCGCACCTGGCTAAAATCAGCTCCAAACCGCGGCTCGAAATAGGCACGCTCGGATTTAGACAGCGGCTGGCCGCCGCCTTTAAGGGACAAGATATGAGATTCGAGATTGGAATTAACTTCAGAGATACGACCTGAAGTTGCTTTTGCATGAAGTTCTCCCTCCTCCTCTTCTGGCTCGACCTGTCTTTGAACCAATGGAGTAAACTCTTCGTCGAGCAGTTTGGCCTGAAGCATTTCTTCCTCTTCCTCCGGTTCCTCTTGTCGCTGCACCTGATCTAAAGGTGTAATCTGGTTGGCAAGTGGTTTGGATTGTAACGTCTCCTCCTCCTCAGGTTCAACCTGTCGCTGCACCTCCGGCTCTGGCATCCGCATCACCGCATCCGCCACCCTATCAGCCTCCTGCTCATACATATCTCCGGGCTGCCCGATCTTAAGCTTAGTCTGTAAAACCCCGGATTTCATCAACTTCGATACAGCCTGATTCCCTGTAGTTCTCTGCAAGAACAGGATGTGATCCGCTGGAGTATCCATAAACTGCAAACGCTTAGTCCTTAGCACCCGGGAATTCGAATTAGATTGCTTTACCATAGGTGGTTTAGCAATTTGACCTGCTCTTTCTCTAATCTTTAATCACCTTTCATTATTTAATTTTTCAAAATCCCATGAATCAACATTACCAATCGCTTCCTAAAGCCTATAAATTGACTTTCTATCTCTTCCCGTGACATGCTTCCACATTCAACAGGCGCATTTTCCAGCCATGGAATATACTCCCATTTCCAGAGTTCATGATTTGTATCATGCTCTGCCATTGCATGGTTGGATGTATTTATAAATACCACAGGATGATTGTTATCCATAAAAAAATATTTTATATTATGAGGGATGTGAGATTCCTTGTCTCCATGGATATCATCATGTATAAGATTGTGGCCGTTACTGTAGATTCCCTTAAAAATAAATTTTTTATTATCTAAACCCTTATTGTCCAGGATTTTAAAAGATTCAATGTCATATTTCCGACCATATAACCAACGCAGGCGTATTAATTCGTAGGCTTTATGCAAATAGAAATGTTCGCGAAGCTTCTCGTTTTCAAAGATAATCGTAACTTCAACTTCATATGATCCATTTGCATTTAAAGACTTTTTTTTACAATGTACTTCCCTGACAAAATTATCCAATGAATCAACAGCTGGTTGATAGATCACGGGGATTATTTTATCATCATGATTTATTTTCACTCCAATCTTAAAGATATTATCACTTTTAATAGAAGAAGAAATCATTTCATTGTTTATTTGATTGTATAGCCTGTAAATAATAGACGAATTGATATCCTCTCCTTCTTTTGCCCACTCCCATATCCAGTGATCACTATCTAATTGAAATACCAACCTATTATTTGGTCCGACTCTTTTCTCAGGATCAGAATGATTCTCTCGTGCTGTATATGATTCAATATAGGGCTCTGAAATACTGTTAACCTCAAAACCCAGCATATATCTTAATTCTACGGGTTTTTTTCCCATATATCTGCTGTTCTTGTTAGTCTTACTTCTTACTACAACTATCAATCTGTCATCAATAGCTCTTGCTAATCCGATAGTACAATGATCCCAATCCCAGATTTCTTTATTATCTGTCCATGAAAATGTTTTTTTTAAAAAATTTTTTATGGAAAATAATTTTATTTTTGTTTTATATCTCTTTTCTCTATGAGAGAACCAGACTTCATCAATTGTCATAATTACTGTCTTCCTTTAGGCTATAAACAATGATACATTCAACTGCGAAGGAAATAAATATAGCATCACTTTCTTCAGTATGTCCTTCATCATTATAATTGTGCTGAATCAATGCATTAGCTGCCTTTTACTGTACCATGTGGGTCAGTTTGCGGGCCGGGAGCTTTCGACCGCTCGGACTACCAGGGTTGCGCCCCGACGGAAGAAGCTAGCCAGTCCGATAGTGAAGGCGCGGGCATTCAATG
>MAXM01000047.1 GCA_001751015.1 Desulfobacterales bacterium C00003106 | reverse complement strand
CTCCTGTTGGCGCAACAGGCTCATCCATTCAACCAGTGACCTGCCTCTACATCCTTCGATAAGGAACGGGGACGAAACAACTTTCCCAGGTAGGCGCATAGATTTGGGTCAAATTTGTTCGATCTCAAATCACAAAAGTTGAAGGAATAGCAAGCTATTTTGATGCTTTTGGGATTTGAGATCGGGCAAAGGTGGCCTGAAGCTGTGATGCATACTTGAGGAAGTTATTTCGTCCCCGTTCCTTAGAGGGAAAAATTCGAGTAAGGCGTACATTGGGGTACGTTGTCGAGGATTTTGACCTATAACGCCGTGCAATTGTTTATACCTTCAGTCTATCTGCCTGAATAGCTACTATAACATTACATTAGGCTATCGATTGGTGTCAACTTTTTTGTAGTAGCGCACCACCTCCTTGTGTGGTAAGAACAGCCATGGATCTCTTTGCTGACGCCGCAGGACAAAAAAGCAACGTTCAGCGCCCTCTGGCGGATCGTATGCGGCCCAAGAATCTGGAAGGCTTTGTGGGACAATCCCACATACTCGCCGGCGGCGGTCTGATCCGTCGGGCGATTGAAGAAGACAAACCATTTTCAATGATCTTCTGGGGTCCTCCGGGATGCGGCAAGACCTCGCTTGCCATGATCATTGCCCGGGAAACCGATGCGTATTTCGTCTCTTTTTCAGCGGTGCTCTCCGGCGTAAAGGAGATACGCGCTGTCATTTGTGAGGCGACAAAGCAGCGCAACCTTTACCAGCGACGCAGTATCCTTTTTGTGGACGAGATCCACCGTTTTAACAAGGCCCAGCAGGACGCCTTTCTGCATCATGTGGAAAGCGGCCTTATTACTCTCATAGGAGCAACCACTGAAAATCCTTCTTTTGAGGTCATACCTCCCCTTCTTTCACGGACACGCGTCATTCTCCTCCACCCGTTTACCGACCAGGAACTGATCCTCATATTGGAATATGCCATCAGGGATACGGAAAACGGGTTGGGCCGTCTTTCTCTGTCTATACACAAGGACGTCATTGCGTATATCGCAATGACGGCAGATGGTGACGCCCGCACAGCGTTGAACAATCTGCAGTTAATCGTCGACGTTGTTGAGCCTGGCAGCTCAAATATCCGACAAATTGATCTCAAGACCGCTGAAAAGGCGCTTTTCAAAAAGGCTCTCAGGTATGACAAGAATGGTGAAGAGCACTACAACCTTATCTCTGCCTTGCATAAAAGCCTTCGCGGGAGCGATCCTGACGCAGCACTTTACTGGATGCAAAGGATGCTCGCAGCAGGAGAAGATCCGCTTTATGTGGCGCGCCGTATGGTCAGATTTGCCTCAGAAGACATAGGAATCGCCGATCCACAGGCGCTGGTGATTGCCCTGGCTGCCATGGAGGCCTTCAGATTTCTCGGTCCCCCGGAGGGAGAACTCGCGCTTGCGCAGGCCGCAGCCTATCTCGCCACCGCACCCAAAAGCAACGCGATCTACACAGCCCACAAAAAGATAAAAGAGACAATAAAAAAAACCGGGTATCTCCCCGTGCCTCTTCATATACGAAATGCTCCCACAAAACTCACAAAAGAGATCGGCTACGGCAAGGGGTACAAGTACGCCCACGATTTCCGGGACGCATACGCAGCCCAGGCATATCTTCCTGAAGCATTGGGAGACCGCGTCTTTTTCAGACCCACGGAAAGGGGTTTTGAAAAGACCGTAAAAAAGAGATTGGAAGACTGGAAAAAAAGGGCTTGTCATGATCCGGATCGAGAACCTGAACAAGCATTATAGGAACCTTCAGGCATTAAAGGGTATCTGTCTCCATGTACCCAAAGGAGAGCTCTTTGCGTACCTCGGGCCCAACGGGGCCGGAAAATCGACCACAATCAGGATACTGACAGGGCTTACAAGACATTCTTCCGGGGACGCCTTTCTGAACGGGTTTCATATCGGGCGCAACACGCTCCAGGCTAAACAGCAATGCGGTCTGGTTCCTCAATCGATCAACCTTGATCAGGAACTCACGGTCTTCGAAAACCTTGATGTCCACGGAAGGCTCTTTCACATGGAGAAAAACATCAGGTCCGAAAGGATTCATGAACTCCTCCAATACATAGAGCTGCAAGACAGGGAAGATAGCCTTGTCAAACATCTCTCCGGAGGGATGAAAAGAAGGGTTATGATGGCGCGGGCGCTGGTTCATTTTCCCAAGATTTTGTTTCTTGACGAACCTACAGTCGGACTGGACGCGAATATCCGCAGGCGTATATGGGAGTTGATCAGAAAGATCCAGCAGAACGGAACCACGATCTTTCTCACAACCCACTACATCGAGGAAGCGGAATTCCTTGCCGAACGCGTGGCCTTTCTCGATGAAGGAACAATCGTGGCCCTTGATTCGCCCCGGAACCTGATGGCGCGTGTGGGGGCGTGGGCCATTGACAGGATGATTGACGATCGCATGAAAAGCGTCTATTTCGAGACAAGAGAGGAGGCAAAGCGATTTGCTTCCGGGCGAAAAGAGAGTTTCACGTTGAGACGAGTGAACCTGGAAGACGCCTTTCTCGCTCTGACAGGTAAAAAAGTCAAATGATACAGGGTTGGACTGCGGTTTATTACAGAGAGCTTCTCATTCTAAAACGGAGGCTGTCCAGGATGCTTGCCTCCATGTCTGTTTCTCCCCTCCTCTATCTTGTCGCCTTTGGTTATGCCATGGGACGCGAGGTCGAAATTGAGGGACACACATACATGGAATTTCTGATCCCGGGTCTGGTGGCGATGAGCAGTATGACGCAGGCCTTTGCCATCGCAAGTGAGATCAATATCTCACGCTTTTACTGGCATATCTTTGAAGAGTTCCAGGCCGCGCCGATAAGCAATATCGCCTATGTCCTCGGAGAAGTCCTTGCGGGAATGACCAGGGCCTTTCTTGCCGTGTGCGTTATCCTGATTCTTGGTCTCGGGTTCGGTGTTGTGCTCTCTTGCAATGCCCTGTTCTGGATCGCTCTTATTCTAAACAGTTTTGTTTTTGCCTCCCTTGCCGTAGGGATGGCCATGCTGGTCAAGTCCCACGCGGACCAAGCCATGCTTACGAGCTTTGTGATTACCCCTATGGCCTTTCTCGGAGGGACCTTTTTTCCCGTGGACCGCCTTCCTGCCTGGGCACAGAAGGTCCTCTTTCTTCTCCCTCTTACTCATGCCTCAAAGGCTATTCGCGCAGCATCCTTTGGTGATCGGCCCGATCCCTGGTCTTATCTCGTTCTCGCGGTCACAGGAGGTATTTTTATTTTCATTGCATTTCTCTGCGTCAACAGGGCAAGGGATTAAGCAAGATCACTGCAACATCCGATTATCCATGGTCTTTCGAGGTCTACCTTGCGACAAGGACCGAATCCGGTTCACTATCGACCAGCCCGTCATTTACTATCAATTGCAGTGCATACGAACCCGGAAGGTCCAACCTGATGGCAGGCGTTGGAGTTGTGACATCAGAAAACGCTGCATTGCTTCCGTCAGGCTTAGAGAGGATTGACCAGGCAAAGGTCAGCATATCTCCATCTTCATCACTCGATCCTCTGCCGTCGAGTTGTGCAATATCTGTTGACAAAAGCGTCTGATCATCTCCCGTAGCTGCCACGGGCCGCGAGTTTGAAAACGCATACAGATATGCGCCGCCAAATTCGTCGCCAATTATTACAAAATTTTCACCGTTGCCTGTTATATCGCCGCCCTGAGAGACTGCCCACCCGAATTCTCCGTCTTCTTCCAGGAACAGGTCAGGCGAGCCTGTCGCACCACCAGACGTTCCATAATAGATTGCGGCAAAACCATCATAAGGGCACCCGACAACCACATCGTCGATGCCATCATAGTTGAAGTCTCCTATCCCGTCAACATCGTTACCAAACCTTACATTATAACTTGGCCCGGGGTTAACAAGGGTTACAGGAGAATCAGAAACCCCGGAATATGACCCGGAGAAGATATATGCTTCACCTGCGTAATCAAAGCTCTCTGACTCCCATTGATTGCCAACCAAAAGGTCCGAAATCCCGTCATGATTATGATCCCCAGCCGGGGAAAGGACAATAGAAAAACCGTATTCTAATTCACGGCCCGCATCCACCGTGAGGCTGTCTGAGTACGCGCTAATTCCTGCGCTTGACCCGTAATAGACATAGATATCGGTATGGGAAATGGGACCTTTGTTGCGATTATTTACCGCCGCATCATCGAAGCCATCTCCGTTTATGTCACCGATGATAGAGACTTCGACAAAAACAGCGTCCGGGTTGTTATTAACAAGTGAAACCACCGAGTCCGGTTCGCCGCTTATGCCGGACTCGGACCCATAATAGACACAGACGTACGACCCGTTTACAGCAATCAGGATGTCACTGTATCCATCGCCATTAATGTCACCCCCTTTAGAAATCCCGTGGCCAAAACCGTATCCCGAATACCCGTCGGGCGGCATGAGCGCGTCATTGGGCTGGTTCTTCAATGCCCGCGGCATGGTCTGTTTCTGCAATTCCGGCAGTGTGAGCGCTTTGCCGAACCGGTTCTTCAATCCTTGCACACTGATTCCTTTTTCGGTCTCATTCTGCAATCCTGTCGGACTTCCCGGGAACAGAAAGACCTTGTCAACACCCCAACCCGTCGCAACGACAAGATCATCGTATCCATCACCATCTGTATCACCGGCCGAAGCAACATAAAATCCGAATTCGTCTCCCTCACCCTCATCCGGGTCTGTAAGGGTTTCATCGGGCATAACCGGGAACTCGGGGTTTCCATAGTATACATAGACTTCACCGGTATTAGGGGATAGTCCATCGGCAACCGGATCACTCACCACGACATCTCTTAATCCGTCTCCATTGAAATCCCCGGACGTGACCGACCACCCGAATTCTCCATGATCCTCTGATATGGGTTCCAAGTGAATTCTGTCCATATCCCGGGTTATCACCGAAGGCGTGGCTGAGACTTCACCGGACTCATCGCTTTCTCCGTAGGTATTCACTGCCGTGACTACAAAGTAATAAGTTGCGCCATTCGCAAGGTCTGTGTGCGTGTACGATGTCGTCGTGATCCCCTCAACCACCCTTTCATGGTCGGTTTTTGAGACCCCGCTGCCTGTTGACCGGTAGATATTGTATGATGTTACTCCGGCAACGCTATACCAACTCGTTGTCACCTTTCCATCTCCTGGCGCGGCGCTCACATTTGCGGGCGTGGAGGCGTTTGCAAACGTGAAGCTCCACACCTCTGACCAGTCACCTTCATTATCATGGCTGTCTATTCCCCTCACCCTCCACCAGCATGCTCCGGCAGGAGTGCTTAGTGAATGATATGACGTGGTTGTAACAGTTTCGTCAATTGCAGTGAAAGTAAAGTCATTGTATGTTGAGACCTGAATCCGATATTTTGACGCCCCTGCTACGGAATTCCACTCAAAGCTGACGCTGGCTGCCGTCACTGTTTCCGCGTCTGACGGCGCCACCAGCGACGGGGGGAGAAATTCCGTTTTACAGCCGCCGCATGCAAAAAGCAGAACAAGAACAATGCAAAGAGCAAAATGCAAAACACAAGACATAGATTGTATTCCGGTATCCGGGTGCCTCATCTCCCTTTCCTTTCGGTTGTCAGGATTATTCAAACGATATACCTTTCGAGGGTTTTCTTTATCTCCCCTGCTGTCAGAGCATCGGCCTGTTGAGATCCGCCCGGCGTGTCCCGTCAATGAGCCTGGCCACCTTGCCGAGATCCTTCTTGAACCGGATCGGTATTCCGTTCGAGTCAACGGCATTCGTATTCGTGCAACTGTCCACCCCAAAAGGATCGACGGACCCGATCGCTTCATGGACATTTTCAGGTGATATACCGCCGGCAAGAAAGACAGGTATAAGGCTTGAGCTTACGAGTTTTTGCGCCACATTCCAGTCACACGTCCTGCCGGTGATACCGATAAACCCTTCCACGGGTTCTTTGCCAAGCCAGGTATCCGTGAGAAAATAGTCGCTTGACGGTTCAAAATCCCCGGCGATTTCAAGTGTCGGTACGCGATCCCCCTTTCCCGTGACAGCAATAGGCACAGAACGCATGATCTCTATTGCGGGAAACTTCTCCTTTATGGCAGACTGGAGGTCTATCAGGTCGTGATAAACGATCTTTTCCCCGTACTCGTTTGTCAGCGTCTCACAAAAATGGATGATATCGGGCTTGTAGTATTCAATAACTCTGAAGATGGTTCCGGGCGTGTTAAAGAGGGGAATCAGACTGCTTTTCACCGAAGTCCCTTCTGTCTTACGTATGGTCTCTCTTATGGACGGGACCTTCCAGTCTTCATTTTCAAGGATAACGCTTCCAAGGCGATCAACTCCGAGTTCAATCAGCTTTTCCGCCTCCTGCGGCTCCTGTATCTCATAGATCTGTACAGCGGTTCTGTTCATATTATCCTTGAATGGCATATTTAATGGGTTCAACGTGTTGAGAGATTACCATCTATCTTTTCAATAGGGGTGCAGTTACCCTCATCCCCCAAAAAATGATAAATATTTCAGACAGGATTACAGGTGTTCAGGTAAAAGGCTAAAGACTGAAGGGAAGGTTTGCCGGTTTTAGCAGAAAATCATATAGTTTTCATTATGTTACCTTCAGCCTTCAGTCTATCTACTGTTCCTGCCTGCTCCTATACCTTGTGAGGATTTACCGTCATGACAGGTACGGGTGATTTTCTAAGGACATTCTCGGCGACACTTCCAAAAATGGTATGTTCCAAGCCTTTACGACCATGAGTTCCCATGATAATCATGTCAGCGTTTTCAGACTTCACGGTCTCGATGATCTCGGCAGCCGGATCGCCTGCAACAACCTTTTTTTCGTAAGACGCACACGCCTTTAATTCCTCTGAATTCTCTTCACAAAAACTCTCCATAGCCTTTTCCGCCCCGGACAGGGCCTGGTTTGCAAACTCTTCAATAGAGGGGTGCGGGACCCATGTTTCCCATGATGTAAGGTCTCGCACGACGTTCAGGAGTATGACTTCCGCCGCATATTGCCTTGCAACGGAAAGGGCGTAAGGCAAGATCTTTGCGGTACTCTCTGAAAAATCGACAGGCACAAGTATCTTCTTGATTTTTACCATAGTCCGTTCCTCCTTTTATAAAAAGTCACCAGAAATAAACATTTTTCATGTTTACCATAATTTCAGTTTTACATATAGCAAAAAACGTGTAAAATTGATTGGTCAAAAGCAGTTTGCCCTTTTTCAAGCAGATACTGACAAATTTGGGGATTTGGAAATCATGATCGATCTTCACACACACACGGTTTTTAGTGACGGTGTCTTGATCCCGGCTGAATTAGTGCGCCGGGCTGAGGTTTGCGATTATACGATCATTGGAATCGCGGACCACGTTGACGCGTCAAATATCGATTTTGTGATACCGAGACTTGTGAAGGTATCAAAGGCCCTGAATCGGGTAAACCGGATACGGACGATTCCATGTGCTGAATTGACCCATATCCCGCCCTCCCAGATATCCGGGCTTGCGGACGAGGCTCGCGCATTGGGTGCCAGGGTCGTGATTGTGCACGGTGAAACCATTGCCGAGCCGGTCGCGCCCGGGACGAACAAGGCGGCGCTTTCTGCCGGAATCGATATCCTGGCGCACCCCGGACTTATCACCGAACAAGAGGTGCAAATGGCCTCGGAAGTCGGGATATGCATAGAAATCACCGCCCGAAAAGGGCACAGTCTGACCAACGGCCACGTTGCGCGCCTGAGCAAAAAGGCCGGAGCAAAGCTCATCCTGAGTTCTGATGCCCATGCCCCTGAGGATTTAATATCAGACGAGTGGGGCAAACGGGTGGTCCTGGGGGCCGGGCTGTCCGTTGATGATTTCAAAGAGATGCAAAAAAACGCGCTCCTGTTGGCGCAACAGGCTCATCCATTCAACGAGTGACCTGCCTCTACATCCTTCGATAACAAATGATATGACCGCAATTTAGCACAAAAGTTGCGACCCGCCTCCGCACCTTGACATCCAGGAATGCGTTTGTAATACTATTAGTACGGGTTTTGTAAAAAGCCCTTGCTGAGCGTATTCAAACCAAATTGACGGTTTTTTTGCCAAACCATCACGAGATATACCTCAACCCGGACGTATGGGAACTGGAACGAAATAACTTTCCCAAGAAACGGGGACGAAATAAGTTCTCCAAACAGGCGCATAGATTTGGGTCAAATTTCCGGTTCTCTTTCTGTCATGACCCCACCATGGGAGCGCAGGATGTATATTGAAAAGGCGAATACAGAACAGATTGTTCAAGCAATCAGGGGATTGCGAATGGCAGACGACCATGCTGTGTTGATATTGATCGCCGAGAAAGAAAAATCGTGTGTTACAGAGATGATCTCGACGCTCAACAGAAAGGGAATCGATTTTTTTGGCGGCATATTCCCGAACGTCATCTATGGCGACAGGCAGTATGAGGAGGGCGCCATCATTGAAATTCTGCCGGTACTCGAAAAGCCGTTTCTTATTAAAGGACTCGATACTGAGGATATCATCCTTCCGAATTTCGAAAAAGCGATAACAGAGGGCAGAGACAAGGACTATGCAGCTGTTATCATACTGGACGGTTTGACTTCAAACATCTCTCTCTTTCTTTCGGAGCTGTTCAACCGGCTTGGCAACCTGGTTCACTACTTTGGAGGAGGCGCCGGATCATTGACTCTGAAGCAGGACCCATGCGTGTTTACTGCGGAAGGATTCGTCCAGGACGCAGCGATCGTAACATTTGTCAAACTAAGAACTGTCCTCGGAGTTCGTCATGGATGGAAACAGATAATGGGTCCGGTCGTGGCGACCAAGACCCGGAAGAATGTTATCATGGAACTGAATTGGAGGAACGCCTTTGAGGTGTATCGGGAGGTGGTGGATGCCGATTCAGGCACGAGGCTTACAAAAAAGGATTTTTTCAATATTGCCAAAGCATATCCATTCGGCATATACAGTGAGGGGGGCGAGGATATTGTCCGCGAATCTATTGCGGCAAATGAGAAAGGGGAACTGGTTTGTGTTGGCGAGGTCCCTGAAAATGCGATGCTGAGTATTTTGAAAGGAACAAAATCTTCCCTGATTCAGGCTGCGGGTCAGGCTACCGAAGCGTGTCGGCATCCTGACGGCAGGAAGATCCGCTGCTGCTTAGTCATTGACTGTATATCGAGAGTCCTTTTCCTCAAAGACGATTTTACGGAAGAATTGGCAACAGTGCAGACCGGAATCAGCTCCATAAGTGCGGATATCATACCGGAAGGTATCTTGACATTAGGCGAGATATCTTCTTATGGCTCAGGGATCCCTGAATTTCTCAACAAAAGCATTGTCGTTGGAGCCTTCTATGAATAACAGCAACGAACCAAATGAAATAGTAAAGGAAATTTCGATCCTGTACGAGCTTTCCCTTTCCATAGGCAGGTCGCTTGACCTGAAAGAAAACTGCGATGCTTTTCTGAAGACGCTCATGTCGAGGAAAAATCTTGCATACGCCGCTATATGGATAAAAAACGGGTACTTACCGGATGAGAAAACGAGATCGGCGACATTGGCGTATGCCAACCCGGAATTTAGAATAGACAAGAGGTCTCTTCCTCTTGGCCACCCCATGTTTTCTCTGCTTGAGGGAAACGATGCAATCTCTATCAACTCTTCAGACGATCGGTTTTCGCAGATTATCACTGAAAAGGGAGTTACCAGCGGGAGTTTTACGATATTCAAGCTTGGAGAACTGGGTCTGCTGAAGCTTTTTTCCATAACAAGAGAGACTGCTTTTAAAGAAAGAGAGCTTAATCAGCTAAGAAATGTGGTCTCTAAATTCAGTTTTTCGCTGAGAGGGTGTCTTGCGCATGCCAGGGTTGTGGAAGAAATTGCTGAGCGAAAGCGGGCGGAGGCGGAAAAGAGTATACTGGAAGTCCGATTGCGACAGGCCCAGAAGATGGAAAGCCTCGGAACCCTTGCCGGAGGCATCGCACATGACTTCAACAATATCCTTACATCCATCATCGGCTTCACACAACTTGCACAGTATGATCTTCTATCAGAGAGCCAGGCCCAATCCAGTCTGGCCGAGGTGCTCAATGCCTCAGACCGTGCAAAGGATCTGGTAAGACAGATTCTTGCCTTTAGTCGTCAGAGCGAACAGGAAAAAATACCGCTGCAGATTGGGCCTCTCGTCAAAGAGACGATAAAATTCATAAGGTCTTCAGTCCCGACCACCATTGATATCCGCCATGAGATCAGGAAGGATTTAGGCACAGTGCTGGCTGATGCGACCCAGATCCATCAGGTATTGATGAATCTTTGCACCAATGCAGCTCAGGCTATAGGAGAAAAAGGGGGCGTGATCGAAGTCTGTGTGGAAGAGGCGAATATCGAGAATGACGCCGCAGCCAATCATCCGGATTTAAAGCCAGGGCCTTACGTGAAGCTGCAAGTAAGCGATACGGGCCAGGGCATGGGCCGCGCTGTCATGGAACGGATTTTTGACCCTTTTTTTACTACGAAAAAACAGGGAGAGGGAACGGGCATGGGGCTATCTGTCGTACACGGTATTGTGAAAAGCCATGAAGGAGCCATAACGGTTGACAGTAAGCCCGGCAAAGGAACGGTTTTCGAGGTATTTCTTCCCATGTCGAGGAC